>JBAVYX010000238.1:0-48062 GCA_049588475.1 Silvibacterium sp.
TAGCTGCCGAGCCAAGTTGTGACTGAGATTTTAACCGCGCCAAGTCCGTGCCTGTACTACGCCATCGAGCTCTGACAGAGTTTCAGGGTCACATAACCACCCCAACGGGGTGGCCCCTGCTTAGTGCGAATTTGAGATTGAATGGTTAGCACGCGTCTATGCTGAATGTGACCCGTATGCCTCAAACCGCCTATATCGGACTCGGCTCCAACATCTCTTCGCCAGCCGGGCCACCTTCCGAAATTGTGCTCGCCGCCATCGAATCTCTGGCCACCGTGGGCGGCATCCGGGCTCGTTCGTCGCTATATCGAACCGTCCCCGTCGGCTTCCAGAACCAGCCGGCCTTCGTAAACGCCGTCGTGGCTCTGCACACAGGCGAGGATCCGGAGCGCCTGCTCAAATGTCTCCTCGCCATTGAACGCTCCTTTGGCCGTGACCGTGCCACCAGCGTTCCCCGAGGCCCGCGCACTCTTGATCTCGACTTGCTGTTAATGGGTAGTCTGATCTACGAGTCGCCATGGCTCATCGTGCCCCATCCTGAACTTCCTCACCGGCGCTTCGCCCTCGCCCCATTCGCGGAAATAGCCCCCGACGTACTTCATCCCGTCCTCCATAGGACCATCCGCGAACTGCTCGCCGAACTGCCAGACGAAGGCCCCAACAGCCCTCAGGCCATACAGAAACTGCATCCCGAGAACCTCATATATCGCGGCATTTAAGATAGATCTACGCCCCATGCCTCGTGGCTTCCAGCGAACGCTGTTCCTAGCCGCACTCGCGGTATTCCTATCCCCCGCGCCGGGCCGTGCCCAGAAAGTCCCCAGCGAAGCCCAGGCAGCAGCGGTCAATCTGCGAGGTAAAGTCGTCGACGCCCGGGGCTCTCCGCTGGCGCAATCGACAATATTCGATCCCTCCGGACACGTTTTGGCAACGAGCGGTGTCGACGGCGCATTCCAGATTCCGCGGGGAATTCCGGAAGTCCAGGTCAGCAACCCACATTATGTAACTGTCACAGTGCCAATTTTAGGCACAGCGCCGCTTACTGTCATCCTCGAGCGCCCACTGGAGACGGTTATCGTCTCTGCCTACCGCTCTCCGCTGGCCTCCGCCGACAGTCCCGTCAGCACGCGCGTCCTGAGCACCGAGGAACTCCGTGAATCGGCCGCCCCGGCCCTTGATGGCAGATTGCGCCAGGTCGCCGGCTTCGAACTCTTCCGCCGGTCGAGCTCTCTTGTGGCCAACCCCACCAGCGAAGGAGTCTCCCTGCGAGGACTCGGTTCCACCGCCGCCAGCCGTTCGCTGGTCGTCCTCGATGATGTCCCGCTGAACGATCCCTATGGCGGCTGGATTCACTGGGAAGAGCTGCCTTCGCTGTCGATTCGCTCCGTCGAAGTGGTACGCGGTGGCGCATCCGACCTCTATGGATCGAGCGCTATCGGCGGCGTCATCAATGTCATCCCCGTCGAACCCCAAGCCACGACGCTTCAACTCACCTCCAGCTACGGAGGCCTTGGCACCTTCGACAGCGCTGGCCTCGGCACGTTCAAGTCCGGTCGCTGGTCCGGCCTGGCCAGTGGCGGAGTCCTCGCCACCGACGGTTACATCCTCGTTGCGCCTGATCTGCGCGGCCCCATCGATCAACCCAACAACGTTCACGCCCAGACCGCCGTCACCGAGGTCGACCGCCAATTTCGTGATACCGACCGCTTCCTTCTCCGCGGCAGCCTCCTCAACGAGGATCGCCATAACGGCACACCCTTTCAGGTCAACAGCACCCGTCTCTGGCGATTGATCGCTGGTACCGACGTCTCCAACTTCATCCTGCGCTTCTGGGGCGACGACGAGCATTACCGTCAGACTTTTTCCCAGATCGCCCCAAGTCGTGCCTCCGAAATCCCTACCCGCGTCGGACAGAACCCCGCCACCGAACTCGGGGCCGCTGCGCGCTGGCATCAACCCATCGGCACCCACATCTTGGTCCTCGGCGGAGCCGACACCCACGACGTACGCGCCGCCGACTATGAAACTCTTCTCACCAGCGCTGGCGGAATCCTCGATACCTCGGCCCGTCAGCGCCAGACCGGCGTCTACGGCGAGGTGCTTTATACCCCTAGCAAATGGACGCTGAGCGGCTCGGCGCGCGTCGATCACTTTTCGAACTTCGACGCCGTGCAATACACAAGCGCTGCCACTCGTGCCGTCCTGCCGTCGTTCAGTGAAACCCCCTTTGATCCCCGCCTCGGCGTCACCCGCCGAATTACTTCCACCTTCGCCCTGAACGCCTCGGCCTTTCGTGCCTACCGCGCACCCACCCAGAACGAGCTCTATCGCACGGGCCAGGTAGGCCAGCAGACCACGCTCCCCAACAACAACCTGCGTTCCGAACGCGCCACCGGCTGGGAGACCGGCTTTCAGACCGACCTGCCCCGCATCGGCTCAACCCTCCGTTTTAGCTATTTCTGGACCCAGGTCAACCGCCCCATCACCGCCCTCACCCTCCTCACTACGCCCACGTCAACCCTTCTCAAGCGCGAAAACCTTGGCCAGATCGAAAGCCGGGGCATCTCTCTCGACTTTGCCACGCAGCCCGCGCGCTGGATCAGCCTCGTGGGTGGCTATCAATATGCCAACGCTACGGTTACAAAATATGCGCAGCAGCCACAGCTTGTTGGCAATTGGATTCCGCAGGTACCTCGCAACATTGCCACCGCTCAGCTGCGTCTCACCTACCCGCGCCTGGGCCTGCTCAGCCTGCAGGCCCGCAACAGCGGACGCCAATACGACGACGATGCCAACCAATACCTGCTCGCCAGCTATTTCCGCTTCGACGCCTATGGCTCACGCGACATCGGCCGCCACCTGCAGGTTTTCGCCTCGGGCGAAAACCTTTTCGACCGTGCTATCCAGGTCGGCAGAACTCCCATCCTCACTCTCGGAACCCCGCGCGTAGCCCGCATTGGCCTGCACTTCACCTGGGGCGAATAAAGACCCCTACCCCCTGCCTTTTTTGCCACCCCTGCACCAACAGGAGTAACTTTATCCCCGCCCAAAAAAAACCAGCCAAAGGAGTCCCTATGGCCACCATCGCTCTCGATTCCCGCCTCGACAAGAACACCTCGAACTTCATCGCCTCCGAGCACCGGATGCTCATTGACGGAAAATTCGTCAAAGCGGCCTCCGGCAAAACCTTTCCCGTCTACAACCCGGCCACAGGAGAAGCAATGGCCCACGTCCCCGAGGCCGAAGCCGTCGATGTGGACCGCGCTGTCCGCGCCGCCCGTCGCGCTTTCGATGAAGGGCCATGGCAGAGAAAGCTCACCGCCTCGCAGCGTGGCCGCCTGCTGTGGAAGCTCGCCGACCTGCTCGAATCCCATCTCGAAGAATTTGCAGAGATCGAATCCATGGATAATGGCAAGCCGCTGGCCGTGGCCCGCGCTGCTGATGTGCCCTTGGCCGTCGACCTCTTCCGCTACATGGCCGGATGGTCGACCAAGATCATGGGCCAGACTTTCCCGATTTCGGCGGGCGGCGAATATCTCACCTACACTCTGCGCGAGCCCATCGGAGTCGTCGGGCAGATCATTCCATGGAACTTCCCACTGCTCATGGCCGCCTGGAAGCTCGGCCCCGCGCTCGCCGCCGGAAACACCGTGGTCCTCAAGCTCGCCGAACAGACGCCGTTATCCGGGTTGCGTTTAGCTGAGCTCATCGAGGAGGCCGGCTTCCCCGATGGCGTCGTCAACGTTCTCACCGGATACGGCGAAGGCGCCGGAGCCCCGCTCGCGGCCCACGACCTCGTCGATAAGATCGCCTTCACGGGCTCAACCGAAGTCGGCAAGCTCATTGTCGGCGCGGCCCGCGGCAATCTCAAGAAAGTCACGCTGGAGCTGGGCGGCAAGTCTCCGGCCATCGTCTTCCCCGATGCGGATCTCGACAAAGCCATCTCTGGAACCGCCTCGGCCATCTTCTTCAATCACGGACAATGCTGCTGCGCCGGTTCTCGCCTGCTCGCGCATCAGGACGTCTATGACCGGGTGGTCGAAGGCGTCTCCGAGATCGCGTCGAAGATCCGCGTCGGCTCCGGGCTCGATCCCGAAACGCAGATGGGGCCGCTCGTCTCCGAGGAGCAGTACAAGCGCGTCTCGAGCTACATCGACTCCGGCCTGAACGAGGGCGCGAAGGCCACGGTCGGCGGCCGGCCGGGTGCTAAGAAGGGATACTTCGTACACCCAACCGTCCTCACGCATACGAAGCCCGAGATGAAGGTCATCCGCGAGGAGATCTTTGGACCAGTCGTCTGCGCCATGCCGTTCAACGATGACGATATCGACCGCATCGCTCGCGAAGCCAACGACACCATCTATGGCTTAGCGGCCAGCATTTGGACCAGCAACATTTCCGTCGCCAACAAAATGGCCAGACGGATCAAGTCGGGAACCGTCTGGATCAACTGTCACAACGTCTTCGACGCCGCCCTGCCGTTTGGCGGATACAAGCAATCTGGATGGGGCCGCGAAATGGGCGGCGACGTCTTCAACAGCTACACCGAAGTGAAGGCCGTCACGACAGCGCTATAAGCGGCCCCGCGCGAGGGGGCCGATGTGAAATATCGGCCCCTGGAAGCAGACCATCTCTAAAATGAAGCAACCCTCGACTGCTCTCTACCGGTTGTATTTTGCGCCAAAAGCAGTTCTGCAGCGCATCATGCTGTGGTGGCCCTCGACAAGAAAACCAATTGAAAGATGCAAAGAGCTGATCAGGACTTCTCTTTTGCCAAAAGGGCTTGTGTGGGTGCGGGTGAAAAGCGGTCTATGTGCTCAACTCTCCATGCGCCTCAGATTTCCCGAAGAAGCCGGCATGTGGCTCGGGGAGCATGAGCCGGAGGTACAGAATGCTATCTTATCTACCGTTCAACCGGGTTGGGTGGTTTTTGACGTAGGCTCCTACGTTGGAACCGTGGCTCTCGGCGCCGCAAGACTCGTTGGTTCCACCGGTCGCGTCGTGGCCTTTGACGGAGATCCTGTCAATGTAGAACGACTGCGCGAACACGCCATTGCAAATCAGTTGCAGGAAACCCTGCAGGTGGTTCACGCCGCAGTCTGGTCCTCCAGCGCAAGCAAAACAATTCCATTCCGATGCGGGAAGACCATGCGCTCGCAAGGCGGAGTGGAAACCAGCGACAATCGTCCCATATTAGGCACCGGCGATCTGATCAACGTGCCTGTTGTTTCTCTCGACGAAGTTGTCGCATCAGGAGCTCGCGCGCCGAACCTAATCAAGATCGATGTCGAAGGCGGCGAGATAGAAGTGCTTCGCGGAGGCGCGAAGCTCTTCGCTACGAAGCGCCCGCTGATTATAACGGAAATTCACACCACCCAAGCCCGGGACGAGATTCAGCCTTGGCTGAGGAGCAATGCCTACTCCGCATTTGAAACGCTGCTCGGCGATCCCGTCCCAGCTCGTTTGCTTGCATGGCCAAAAGAACAGGATCCCGGACCCTGGGCACAGTAAATGGTGCTGAGAATGACGCAATGTACTTGATCCCTCTCGATCGGCATCCTCTGGACGGCCTCTTCCAGATCAGCTAGCATCCCACCGTCTGGCACGTCCGCTGGTTTTGTGCCGCGTCCGGGCCAGGGCAACCCCAAATCGACGGAGAAAAACTCTCATGAAGCGCGTCTCAGCATTCCTCGTCCTGATCTTCGCCGTTGCCGCCATCGCACAAACCGGACCTCCGCAGCAAAACCGGATTCCAGCAAGCGACCCCTGGGCTTTCGGCCCGCAAAACAACACTTGGAACCCATCCTGGAACAGCCGCCCCAACCCCAGTCGTGGGGCGTGCATCTACACCGCTAGGAATTTCCAGGGAAACCACTTCTGTGTCCGCTCCGGCGACCGTCTGCCCAACCTCCCTGGTAGGTTTGGAAACAATATCTCCTCCATCCAGGTCTTTGGCCGACCGCGCGTTCAAATCTTCGCTAACCCCAATTTCCGTGGAGGCAACACCATGATCAGCAGCAACATACCCGACCTCCGCCGCATCCGCTTCGGTGGCGGACAGACCTGGAACAATCGCATCGCCTCGCTCATCGTCCGCTAAAGACCGAAAGCAGCTCACCCGCACGCGTCAAGCCCGCGGAGTACTGCGAAGGACCTCGGGGTGATGGGACAAGGGTCACTTTTGGTCCACCCCCGTAGGTAGCTCCAGCTGCTCCGATCCCTGCTCATCGATATACGGCCGAAAACAACCACGGCACCGAGCCTCATACAGTCCGGCCGCACCCACCAGAACGAGCGACTGGCTCGACCCAAGCCTTTGGGTATGAATCGCCGGAGCGCCGCACTGCATACAGACCGCCGACAGCTTCACGACCTCATCGGAAATCGCCAGCAAATCCGGAATGGGCGGGAATGGCTCCCCGGCAAACGTCGTATCCAGACCGGCCAGAATTACCCGCTTGCCCAGGTGCACCAGCTCCACCGAAAGCGGCACCAGTGAAGCGTCGAAAAACTGCGCCTCATCCACGCCGATGACCTCGATCTGGTCGATCACCGGAAAAAGCGACGCCTTCAGTGCCTCGACGTTGGCGATTGTCACCGCATCCAGCGTTTGCGAGCTATGTGAGGCAATCGCCGTCAGGTGATATCGCGCATCGAGATCAGGCTTGAAGCAGAGCACCCGCCGCTTAGCCATCTGCGCCCGCTTCAACCGCCGGATCAACTCCTCGGATTTACCGGAAAACATAGGTCCGGTAATGACTTCAATGCGTCCGGGATGGACGCCAGAATGAATTTGAGACATCTCGAAAACTTCCTTGTGAATTCCTGACAGTCTATGGTCGCCAGACCAAAGCCACCCTGAGGATTTCCCGGCAAAATCGGGCCGATTAGAATCACCAGAGTGCCCCTCGACTTCAAAATCCTAAAAACAAGTGGAACCGCGCGCCGCGCCACTATGACGCTGCCCCACGCCGCCGTCGAAACCCCGCTTTTCATGCCCGTCGGGACAGCCGGCTCGGTCAAGGCCGTGCCTCAGCACTTGCTCGAGGAACTCGACGCCCGCATCATCCTCGGAAACACCTATCACCTTTATCTGCGTCCCGGTCACGAACTCATCCGCCGCATGGGAGGCCTGCACCGTTTCATGAGCTGGCCGCACGCCATCCTCACCGACTCCGGCGGATTCCAGGTCTTCAGCCTCAACGAGCTCCGTAAGGTCTCCGAGGACGGAGTCGAATTCCGCTCGCACCTCGACGGATCGACCCACTTCTTCTCGCCCGAGCATTCCATGGATGTCCAGATCGCCCTCGGTTCGGATATTGCCATGGCCTTCGACGAGTGCACGGAATATCCAGCCGACTACGCCCGCGCCCGCCGGTCCTTAGACCTTACCCTGCGCTGGGCGGCTCGGAGCAAGGAGTACTTCGACCGGCACAAACACGAGCGTCCCTGGCCACACACCCTCGAAGGTCAAACCCCCAATCTATTCGGCATCGTTCAGGGCGGCATGTATAAAGACCTCCGCCGCGAGTCCGCCGAGCGTCTTGTCGAACTGGACTTCCCAGGCTACGCCATCGGCGGTCTGAGCGTTGGTGAGCCGCGTGAGCTCACCCGCGAGGTCATCGCCGAGACACTCCCGCTGCTCCCTACCGACAAGCCCCGCTACGTCATGGGAGTCGGCTATCCTGACGAGATCGCCGAATACGCCGTCATGGGTGTAGACATGATGGACTGCGTCCTCCCCACGCGCGCCGCGCGCCACGGCCTGCTCTTCACCTCCGATGGCCGCCTCAACATCAAGAATCGCCAATATGCGGAGGATCAGGGCCCTCCCGATCCCAAGTGCGGGTGCCTCGTCTGCCGCCGCTACAGCCGGGCCTACCTCCGTCACCTGATGGCCGCCCAGGAACCGCTGTCGGCGGTCCTCAACACTCTGCACAATCTGGCGTTCTACTTGGACACGATGCAAAAAGTGCGGGGTGCCATCGAGACATCAGCGTTCTAGGCGCGACTCAGAAGAGCAGATATACCAAACTTCGATACAACATGCTCGTGTGAGATCGGCACCTAACGTTCCTTGCCCAGCGCTTCGAGCCGGGCTGCGTACTCGGTCATCGTGGACGGGGCGAGCATGAACGGACCAGGCGAAGTAATGGAAACGGCGAGTGAATGTACCAGCGCGAACTGCACAACTTCGATACTCTGCTCAGCTGGTTTTGCGCCCACAACATTGGGAAACCAAGTCTGGTTCACGTGGTTGAGAATGGACGGATCGAGATCCTGGATATCACCGCTATGCTTGCTGGCTTTGTCCAGAGCCGTCTCCAGCGCTTTACGCCAGGCTGGAAAAAGCTCGCTGAGAGCGCTGTGACGAATAAGGTTCAAATTGATGTCGGTCTCCGGCTGCTGTTCATGGAGTATGAAGCCGATCGTCTTCGCGACAGCAGCGCAACCTCCCTGGGATTCAAAGAGCCGGTCAGCATAATTCATCGAGCGGGGCAGATAGTCGGTCTTCTCGAGCGGGCGTTCCAGAGCCCGTTCCAGCCGAGTCTCGCGTGCGTAGTGCGGTAGAGGCCAGTTGTCGAATGTAGGTGTACCGGGGAAACGATGGGCTGCGACATAGGCTTCATTGCCTTTGCCGCGCTGGAATTGCGCGGCTCCGCATTTGATCTGTCCATCGCGATCAATGTGCCCGAGCTTACGCAGAACGGCGACGCCGAGCAACACGCGGACAGATTCTTCGCGGCGCCCGAGAATATGCTTTTCAAGGTTGTGCAGCTCCCAGGGGCCAAGGTCAGTAACTCCGGGAGGCGCAACGGTCCCTGAAGTAACACGGCGTCGAGGATCGCGCAGCCAGAATTGTCTCGAGGCTTTCTTGACCGCCGGCATTACTGGAGCGCGCGGGCCAAAGGTGCTTGGCCCATCGGGCACGAGAATACCGGATGGGTTGGGTTTCCAGTCTGGCATCGCAGTCTCGTTTCAGAGATAGTCCTGTGGGGTTTCATTCGTCAATACGTCGTGCCGCAGCTATCCCGCCTTGACACCGCTCGATCCTGTACGCGATGCTATGGTACTAGGCACTCCTCGGGCATCCGGAAACGTGTGCGCACCCGTCGGGAACGGGGCGTGGCGCAAGGGGCCCGGCCGGTAGCCGGACGTTTTACCAGAAGCAGAAGGAAGCAGCAGGCGCTGTTCGAAGCCCTTTCGGCAAAAGATTTCCCTCTTAAGCCCGGGGCCTTTCCTGAAATTATTGATGCAAGCGGCGCGCAAGCAAAGTCCTTCACTGCTGCGTCGAAAAGGATTGTGTGTTGACGTTAACGATTTTTCTGGCTGCCGCGATTCCTCCTGGCGTGCTCTCGTTCCTCCCCTTTGTCCTTATCATTGGGGTCTTCTATCTCCTTCTGATTCGTCCTAACCAGAAAAAGCAGCAGCAGTGGCAGCAGATGCTGAGCAGCCTGAAGTCGGGCGACAAAGTCACCACCACTGGCGGCATTCGGGGAACCATCATCTCCATCAAGGAAGACGCCATCCAGCTGCGGATCCCCCCCGACAACATTAAGCTCGAAGTGGTCAAAAGCGCGATCGCTTCCGTCACGACTGACGAGGCAGCAAAATAGTTCCCACCCATTACGATTCCCATGAGTAAGAATTCCACCAAAGCCATTCTGATCTTCGCCGTCTTGATCTTCTTTGTCTTCGGGATCATCGGTATTCCCCGTGGCGTAACCGGGCCTGCGTTCAAGGCCTCGGTCCTCGACCGCATTCACCTTGGTCTGGACCTTAAAGGCGGCACGCACCTCATCCTCCAGGTCATGGTGGACGAGGCGGTCGGCATCGCCACAGACAGTGACGCCGCGCACATTAAGCAGGATCTGCTGCAAAATGGCATCACTGTTGGCGACGTGAGCCGGCCCGATCCCAGTCGTCCGGACACGATCCAGATTACCGGCGCTCCCCCCGATCGCGTTGGCGACATCCGAACCGTGCTCAACTCGAAGTACGGAACGCAGTACGACATCGCATCGGGCCCGAACAATACCTGGATTCTTACCATGAAGCCCACGGCGGTCGCCGAGATCAGGAAGCGCGCTCTCGAGCAGGCCATCGAGGTCATCCGTACGCGTGTCGATACGCTCGGCGTGAGCGAACCAGTGATCCAGGAGTACAACCTGGGTAGCGATCAGATTCTCGTCGAGCTGCCCGGCATCGATGACGAGGCCCGCGTAAGGGAAGTGATCCAGTCCACCGCGCGCCTCGAAATTCACGCCGTGCTCGGCGGACCTTTTACGAGCGAGCAGGACGCCCTGCAACAGCTCGGCGGCAGCGTGCCGATTGATTCCCTCATCATTCCCACCGCGCCCGGTGTCTCGCGCGGCGGCGGCGTTCAGTATTACCAGATCAAGCGATCGGCGGAGGTGGGTGGAACCGACCTGCGTAGCGCCCGCGTCGGCCGGAATACAAACACCAATGAGCCCGAGGTCGAATTCTTCCTCACCACCGCTGCCGGAGACCACTTCGCCGAGTTTACCGGCGCCAATAAGGGCAAAAACCTCGCCGTGGTGCTCGACAACAAAATTATGGAAGTCGCCGTGATCCATGACCAGATTCGCGATCAGGGCACCATTAGCGGGAACATGACCGAGCAACAGGCCAATGACCTTTCCATGCTGCTCAATACCGGTTCGCTTCCTGCGTCGCTGCACTACCTGCAGGAGAGCACGGTAGGCCCGTCGCTGGGTGCCGATTCCATTCGCCAGGGCGTGATGGCGTCCCTTGTAGGCATGCTGGCCGTCATGGCCTTTATGCTTATCTACTACCGCGGCGCGGGCATAAACGCGAATCTGGCGCTCTTCCTCAATCTGGTTATCCTGCTCGGCTTCATGGGATATACCGGTTCCACCCTGACGCTGCCCGGTATCGCCGGCGTCATCCTCACCATCGGTATGGGCGTCGACTCTAACGTGCTCATCTTCGAGCGCATTCGTGAAGAGCTGCGCGCCGGCAAGTCTCCTGCGGTGGCCGTCGATCAGGGCTTCGCGCACGCCTGGACGACTATTATCGATACGCACGTGACTACGATCGTTTCAGCGGCCATCCTGTTTATTTTCGGAACGGGACCTGTTCGTGGATTTGCCGTGACCCTGACCTTCGGACTTTTGGCCAACCTGTTCACGGCGGTCTTTGTTTCGCGCACCATCTTCGATGCAAATGTCAGCCGCAAGCAGCGCGGAGAACCGCTCTCGATCTGAAGTCTTGATAGGAAATGCGCTTGTAAAAGCCAGAAGAGTTTTAAAGGGCACGGCGTCAGCCGTGCCGCAAGAATCGGGATTATGTGGGGCTTTAGCTCCTAAAGGAACGTTTTCGTGGAACTGTTTCGACAAGTAAATATCGATTGGCTCGGGAAGAAATGGTATTTCCTCGGGTTTTCGCTCATCTTCAGCGTGGCCGGCGTACTGTCACTGTTGTTCTGGCACCATTTGCCGCTGGACGTGGATTTTCGTGGCGGCACCGTGGTGCGCGTGAAGTTCGATGTGCAGCCTAACATCGACCGCATTCGCGCCGCCGCCGACAAGGCAGGTTTGAGGGACGCCCGCATCACGACCTATGGCGTTGCTCAAAATAACGAGGTCCTCATTACCTTGGCGCAGAGCCAGACCAGTGAAGCCGCCCTCGACCAAGGACGTGCGGCCATCGTCGGCACCCTGACCGCGAACTACTCCGCCACCGGAGCGGCGAACCAGGGCAAGCTCGACCTCGACAATGCCGGGCGGGCGTCGCTGGTCTCCTGGTTGGTCGAGAAGGATCCTGAGCATCTGGGATCGAGCGATGCAGCCACCCAGCACTACACGCAGCAGGCCAACGCCATTCTCGATTATCGCGACAATCAGCGCGGAGGTTTGTTCGACTCGATTGACAGTCTCTCCGGCGTGGCCACTCCGGCGATCGTGAACCAGTTGAAGCAGGACGCATTTGTCTCCGGCTTTGCTGTGCGCAATGTGGAGATTGTGGGTCCCCAGGTGGGCGCCCAGTTGCGCAAGCAGGCACTATGGGCCACCCTCTACTCGCTGGCCGGCATGCTGGTCTATCTGTGGTTCCGCTTCGAGCTGATTTATGGCGTGGCGGCCGTCGTGGCGGTTTTCCACGACACACTCATTACCGTGGGCGCCTTCTCGCTTTTCGATAAGGAAATTTCGCTGACTGTTATCGCCGCCATTCTTACCCTGATCGGTTACTCGATGAACGACACCATCGTCGTCTTCGATCGCATTCGCGAGAACCTACGCCTCACGCGGCGTGAGCCGTTGGCCGATGTCGTCAACCGCAGTATCAACCAGACGTTGAGCCGGACCGTTCTTACCTCGGGCCTCACCTTCCTCACCGTGCTCTCCCTATATATCTTTGGCGGGGAAGTGCTGCGCGGCTTCTCCTTCGCCCTGGTGATCGGCATTCTCATCGGCACCTACTCGTCGATCGCGGTGGCCGCACCCATGCTCGTGGCTTACCAGGACTGGCGGGCAAAGCGCGGAAAAATGGCCGTTTTGCCGGCTGCAAAACGATCAAGAGCTTAATTATTTCCCGACCTATGGAGTTTGTGATAGAACAAAGCACTCACCTTTTTCCCCGCTGGGTCGCAGAAAAAGAAAATGGGGATGAAATAGACCAAATCGGGAACAAAGTACTACCGTTCCGGTGTCTAAAGGTGATAACAATGTTTCGCACATCCGAGGTTGGCCATGTTTGAAGATTCTCTTATGGAGTCCGGCGGACAAATCAAGACCAAGAGCAAATATTTCACCTTCGTGGGAGTATTGCTCAACGGTTCGATCATCGCGGCCTTGATCCTGGTTCCGCTGATCTATCCTGAAGCCTTGCCGAAGGCAGCTATGAGCACGCTTCTGGTCGCTCCGCCACCGCCTCCACCGCCTCCACCGCCTCCACCGCCGGCCCCGGTTCATATTCAAAAGGTGGTTTCCGAGGTGCTCAACAACCAGCTCACCTTTACCAAGATCCCTAAGGACGTCAAGATTGTGAAAGATGATGCGCCGCCGCAGCCGGCCATGGCCGGAGTCGCCGGCATGGAGGGCGCGGCCGGCGGTAGCGGCGTCATGGGCAGCATCCTGGGCGGCATGGGCACAGGCCCCGCGCCGGTGGTTAAAGCCGCAGCCCCGAAAAAGATTAATGTATCGGCGGGCGTAATTGCCGGTAATAAGCTCGGCGGAATGACCCCGCAGTATCCGGCCATCGCCAAAGCCGCCCGCATCCAGGGAACAGTTGTTCTTCAGGCAACCATTTCCAAGCAGGGCACGATCGAAAACCTCCGTGTCGTCAGCGGCCCGCCGATGCTTCAGCAGTCCGCCATGGAAGCCGTCAAAACCTGGCGTTACCGTCCTTACCTGCTCAACGGCGAGCCGGTGGAGGTCGAGACCCTTGTCAATGTCATCTTTACCCTCGGTGGTTGATGCCGGGTGAACGCATTCCCGAAAGCCGCCGGAAGGCAGCCTGCAGCCGCTAACGTTTTGTGAATTCCCAAGCAATTACTCCTTAGGAGGAAAGATTCAGTGATTCTCGCTCATCTCACACAACTTGTTGCCAACCCCGCCCTGGCTCTTTTTCAGGATCAATCGGTCGGATTCGCCCCGATGGATCTTTGGAACAACATGGGATGGCTGGCCCGCGGCGTGGTGCTCGTGCTTTTCATCATGTCCATCTGGTCGTTGGCTGTCATCATCGACCGCTACCTGTACTTCAACGCAGCCCGCAAGCAGTCGCGTGAATTCGCTCCCCGCGTCGCCGGCGCCCTCAAGGAGGGCAAGCTGGATGAGGCCATCAAGGCTGCCGATCGCAATAAGAAGTCGCATCTGGCCGAAGTCGTAACTGCCGGTCTCCAGGAGTTCCGCAACTACGGTAGCGGCGGCGCCATCACCGCCGAGCAGATCGAGTCCTCCAAGCGCGCCCTTGAGCGCTCCGAGGCGATCGTGCATGCCAAGCTCAAACGCGGCCTGGGCGGCTTGGCCACCATCGGTTCGACGGCCCCTTTCGTGGGCTTGTTTGGAACCGTCGCCGGTATTTTGAAGGCCTTCCAGGAAATCGCCACGCAGAAGACGCCCGGCATCGGCGCCGTCGCCAGCGGTATCTCCGAAGCCCTCGTCACCACGGCGTTTGGACTACTCGTGGCTATCCCTGCCGTTATGACCTTCAACTATTTCACCAACAAGGTTGAAGCCTTCGACGTCGAGATGGATAATTCTTCGAGCGAGCTGATCGACTACTTCATCAAACAGAGCAATCGCCGGTAATTGCTTTGCCTCGGCCGTGGATCCCGGCCACGGAGCGGACCGCGAGAATCACGCATCGGGAGCGGGCGGGTGGTCATGCCTAGGTCGCTCCCGATGCAGAATCTTCGCCATGGATTTGAAGCGAAGCCCGATCGGAGTAAAGAATGGCAATCGTAAAAAGAGACGAAGGCAAAAAGGTTAATTCCAACATTAACGTCACACCCATGGTGGACGTCATGCTGGTGTTGCTGATCATCTTCATGGTCATTACGCCCATGCTCACCAATAAGGTGAACGTGACGCTGGCCACGACCGAAAACGCGGTCGCCATGGAAGATGCCAGCAAGGAAGACGCCATCACCATCGCCATCACACGCGACAGCAAGGTCTTCCTCGGGCAGGATCAAACCAGCATCGCCGATCTGGGGCCTAAAGTACTGGATCTGCTGAAGGACAAGACCAACAAGATGGTTTTCTTCCGCTCCGACGCGCGCGCTCACTACGGCACCGTGATGGATGCGATTGACGCGGTGCGGACGACTGGCGTCGACGAAATCGGCCTCCTTACCGACAACCGGCAGCCTAATCAGCCGCCGCCGCCGGCAAATGGCGGCGAATAGCCCAGGGATTTTTGACTTCTGGCTGAAGATCCGAAGAAATGAGGAATTGACGTATGGGAATGGCAGCTGGTGGACCGGGTGGACTCAACTCGGACATTAACGTAACCCCGCTCATCGATGTGCTCTTGGTGTTGCTGATCATCTTCATGGTGATTGTGCCTATCACCCCCAAGGGACTGGACGCGCTGGTGCCCCAGCCGCCCAAAACCCCACAGACCCAGCAACCCAACGATCGCACCATCGTGGTGCAGATCATTGGCGGCGCGAGCGGAGTCCCGAGTTTTAAGATCAATCAGGACGACGTCGCCCAAAACCAGCTCCGCACCCGTCTCGATGAGATCTTTGCGCCCCGCGCCGAAAAAGTGATGTTCGTTAAAGGCGATCCTAACCTCAACTTCTCCAGCGTTGCTCAGGTCATTGACATTGGTCACGCGGTGGGTGTCGATCACATTGGATTGATCACTCCCAAAATTGAAGCGGGTCAATAGCGCCCGCTGCAGCAACTTCCTCAGGCTAGTCTGCGTTCTTTCGGTGGAGTGGATCTTGCCAGTCTCCGGAATTTCTTGAAGTTCTTGCCTAATTGAATAAACAAAGTACAATCACAGCGCGAGGGTTTTTACCTCCCTGCGACCTTGAAGCATCCCAACTGCTAGGAGCCCTCTGGTAGTCGAAGGAGACGAGATACAGAATGAATCGAATAGTACGTTTTCCGGCGATGGCCGCCGCAACCCTCTCGTTGCTTGTCCTCATGACCGGATGCCAGCGCCTCAAGGCTCGGGATCAATTGAACAAGGGAGTTCAGGCCTACAAGAGTGCGAAGTACGAGGAGGCCATCAACCACTTCCAGCAGGCTGTGAGCGACGACCCCAGCCTCCCCATGGCCCATCTTTATCTGGCGACGGCATACGCGCAGCAGGTTGTCCCCGATCTGCAGACTCCTGAAAATCTTAAAAACGCTCAGTTGGCAATGGATGGTTTTCAGGCGGTGCTTGCCAAGGATCCAAAGGACGTCAATAGCTTGAAGAATATGGCCAGCCTGTACTTCAACATTAGCAAGTATGACCAGGCCAAGGAGTGGCAGATGAAGGTCCTGGCAGTCGATCCGCAGGATGCCGAAGCCGCTTACACCATCGGCAGTATTAACTGGCGCTTAGCCTATCGCAACGCTGTCGAGGTGCTCAAGAGCGTCGGCATGCAGGACGATGGCCAGGGCAACGTCAAGATGCCGAAACAGGCCTGCGCGCAACTGGTAGCGAAGAATACTCAATTGGTGAACGAAGGCCTCGAATACCTGCATAAGGCAGTTGAAATTCGGCCCTCCTATGACGATGCCATGGCTTATCTCCAGCTGATGTATCGTCGTCAGGCAGATCTTGCATGCGGCAACGAACAAGCCCGCAAGGATGCCATGGCGCAAGTGGATGTGTGGCGTGAGAAAGCCATGAATACCCGAAAGGCGAACGAACAGAAGAAGAACGAGAAGGCAGGCGGCATTACCATGTAAGCTGGCCAGTTTTTATTGCGAGAGCCCCCGGTTCGCCGGGGGCTTCTTACTTCTCTGCCCTATAGAATTACTTCTTGCGATCCAACCCCCCATCGCCGGCCTTCAGGAAGATTCTCATCGCCAACCGCGGCGAAATCGCCCTGCGTATCCAGCGCGCCTGCCGCGAACTTGGCATTGCGACGGTAGCTGTCTATTCCGACGCAGACCGTGCCGCTTTACATGTCCTTCAATCCGATGAGGCATATTTGCTCGGTCCAGCTCCGGCAACCGAATCGTATCTGCGCGGCGATCTCATCCTCGATATCGCCCGTCGTACGAGTGCCGACGCCATTCATCCCGGCTACGGCTTCCTCTCGGAGAACCCCGAATTTGCCGAGGCCTGCGAGTTCGCTGGCATCAAGTTTATCGGGCCGCACGCCTCAGCCATGCGAGCCCTGGGATCGAAGACACGCGCACGACAGGCAGCGGACGCCGCCGGCATGCCACGCACTCCCGGATCCACCCAGGCCTTGGCTTCGCTCGCCGAAGCCTACGCCGTGGCCGATGAAATCCGTTACCCCGTCATGCTCAAGGCGGCAGCTGGCGGAGGCGGCAAAGGTATGCGTGCCGTCACCTGCCACGAAGACCTGAAGGCAGCCTTCGAGGCGGCGCAGAGCGAGGCCCAGCGGGCCTTTGGATCGGATGAGGTCTACCTTGAAAAGCTCATTGAAAGTCCCCGGCACATTGAGATTCAGGTGCTGGCCGATGAGCACGGCAACTGCCTTTACCTGGGTGAGCGCGAGTGTTCCGTGCAACGGCGTCACCAGAAGGTTATCGAAGAAGCGCCGTCCGCCGTAGTCGACTCTGCTCTTCGGCAGCGCATGGGCGAAGCTGCTGTGCGCCTCGTGCAATCCCAGGGTTACACCAATGCCGGAACCGTCGAGTTTCTGCTTGACGACCAGAAGAATTTCTATTTTCTTGAAATGAACACGCGGCTCCAGGTCGAACACCCAGTCACCGAACTGGTAACGGGTCTCGATCTCGTGCACCTGCAGATTCATATCGCCCGGGGCGAGCCGCTGTCCTTGACGCAGGATGACATTCATCTCCGCGGACACGCCATCGAATGCCGCATTTACGCGGAGGACCCCGGCAACGGCTTCATTCCTTCACCGGGCCGCATTACCCGCCTCCTGCAGCCTGGAGGCCCCGGCATTCGCGAGGATTCCGGCATCTATGAAGGTTGGGTCGTGCCCATGGACTACGATCCCATGCTCTCCAAGCTCATCGCCTATGCGCCCACCCGTGAGCTTGCCATAGCGCGCCTGCTACGCGCGCTCGACGAATATGTCATCGGCGGCATTCGCACCAACCTCAGCTTCTTCCGTCGGATTTTAAGCGACGACGCCTTCAGCGCGGCCCGCATCGACACTGGCTATCTCGATCGTCTACTCGCGCCATCGCAATCCAGCCCAGGTGGCGAATCCGACGATGCAAGCAGCGAAACAGCAGCCGTTATCGGTGCCGCCCTCTTTGAAAGCTCTCGCACGGCGCCCGCCACCGTCACCCAACCCCTGGCCAGTGCCTGGAAATCCGTGGCTCGCCGAGAGGGACTGCGCGAATGAAGCTCGAAATCGAGATTCAGGGGCGGCTGCGAACCATAGAGCTGGAACAGGGTGCAGCTCCCTCGCAATATCGCGTCAATCTTGACGGACAGCCGCTCGAAGTCGAAGCCCGTCTGCTGCGGCCTGGTGTGCTCTCCATTCTCATTGCCGGTCGTTCCTATCGCGTGGTGCTCGAAGGCGACGTGCTCCCCGGCGACGGAAGCGACCCGGCCATTTTTTGGGAAGGAAAGCGACTTCCCTATCGCGTCGAAGACCAGCGCTCACTCAAGACTCGCCGTGCGCACACCGGCGGCGCCGACGGGCCCAAAGTCATCAAGGCCTCGATGCCTGGACGCGTGGTGCGCATCTTGGTTGAGCCCGGTGAAACCGTCAAAGCCAACCAGGGCGTGGTGGTCATTGAAGCAATGAAGATGCAGAACGAGCTGAAATCGCCCAAAGCCGGAACGGTCCTTGAGATGCGCGCCATCCGCGGCGACACAGTGACCGCGGGCGATGTGCTTGCCGTGATTAATTAGTGCTACTCGCTAAGGCCGGTACGCCACCCCGGACTCTGCGAAAATAAGGCTCAATGCCGGAACTTCCCGAAGTCGAAACCGTCGCCAACGGCGTCAATGAGCGCATCCGCGGCGAGCGCATCCAATCGGTGTGGCTAAGCCATTACAAGGAGCCCTTCAAGACTCCACCCGCAGAGATGGCCGAAGCTCTCACCGGCAAGCGCGTCGAGCGCGTCCACCGAGTCGGCAAACACATCGTCTTTGACCTTGGTAGCGGCGAGACACATCAGACTCAATGGATCGTTCACCTCGGCATGACCGGACGGCTCCTAGTCTCTGCCGCTACACTTCCAATCCCTACGCACACCCATGCGATCCTCTCGCTTAGCTCCGGCCGCGAGGTACGCTTCGTCGATGCCCGCCGCTTTGGCCGCCTCGCCCTTCACCCCACCTCTGAAGCGAAGGGCTTTCACGGGCCCGGCCACGAGCCCCTGACCATCTCCGCCGACGAGTTTCGCGCCCTGTTCCGCAGCCGCAGGCTTTCAATCAAGGCCGCCCTGCTGAACCAGAAGCTGCTCCACGGGGTGGGCAACATTTATGCCGATGAGGGCCTCTTCCATGCCGGAATCCGTCCTACCCGCATGGCTGGACGCCTCACTCGCGAGCGCCTCGCCCGGCTCCATGCCGCTTTGCAGTCAATCCTGCGGAAAGCCATTGAACAGGGCGGTTCCTCAGTTTCCGACTACGTTGATGCCGACGGGGTGGCTGGCTTCTTCCAACTTGAGCACCGCGTCTACATGCGTACCGGGCAGCCCTGCCTAGTCTGCGGAATGCCCATTCGCCGCATCGTGCTTGCCGGACGGGGTACCCACTATTGCCCCAGTTGTCAGCGGTGAGGAGGTCGCAAAACCACCCAGAGGTATGATTTTAAGAAGTCTCATGCAGCCGGGCCTTCCAGATTCTGAATTTCCTCATCTGCCGCCGCCCCGTAAGTGCAATATTCCAAAGGAAAATAAGAACGGCACAACGATTGCTTATAAGTAGGCAGCCAGCGACGCACAGGCTCTCCACAAAATAGAGGAGCCATGCGAACCAGTTCCGGCCGCCGAGAGCAAGAACCCCACGAGGTTTAGCCCGGGCCGGAGCGACATAAGTCCCAAAGCTCCCAAGAAGGCAGCGGGCATTTTCAGGGAGGCCAGTGATGGCCATCAGAAAGAAAGCAGTGAGGAAACCACCGCGTGGTGCGGTGGTTTTTCTCTGTTGAGCGTCGCTTCAGTTTTCTTAACTCACGATAACTTGGGCAATCGGGGAGCAATCCCGTTTCCGAAAACTACGTATCTACACATGTCCAACCGGTCCGCTGACCCATTCTCTTTTGGTACCCTCTGGCAGTTTTGTACCACCTCAGTAATTTGAGACCAGGCCCACTTGCCAGCCAGCCCTTTTAGGAGTACCATCGTCTTTGTCTATCGAAGCGGCTGATGCCAACCTCAGGAAGAGGGGCTCGCTGCGATTCTCGAGAGTCAAACAGGACTCAACTGACGCGCCTCACGGCCGCCCACGCAGGCAGGAATGTAGTTGCAGGCTGGAACCGTGGTTGAATGACAACATCCGTTGTTTTGGTTGAAGGTTTCAAAGCATTTGTCTCCATTGCGATCTGTAAATCCGTCCGTCTTGCCGTCTGGTCTCTCCCCGGAAGCACCATGCATCTGTGCTGACCGCCGGCTCCACGATGAAAGTTCACGATTCTCCGGCATTGTTTGATCGCGAATGCGGCAGCGCCTCGCCGGAATCCGCTGCCATCACAACGTAGAAAGCACCAGGAAGTGCAAGCATGACAACAGAACAGAACCTGCCCCAGCCCCAGGCTCAACCACCTGAGGGGCAAGGGCCACAGGGACAGAATCAGGGCCACCGTCGGCGGCGCCGTAGAAGGAAGGGCAACAAGTCCGCTGCCCAGGCGAATGGCCAGGCTCCCCAGCAAAACCAGCCAACCCAGGCGAGTCAGCATGGCCAGGGACAAAAGGCCAAGCCATCCAGCCAAAACCGCTTCTTCCAGAAAAATGGAAATGGCAATGGGCAGCAGGGTGGTGGCGGCGGCCGGCGCAAAGGCAAACAGCGCAAACAGCAGGTTTTTGTCGGTCCTATGGATCACAGCTATCGCGCCGCGAATGGCAACGTTGCCGATTCTCCACCTTCCACCATCGAACTCCGGAATGGCAACATAAACGGCAACGGCGTCGGCAATAGCAACGGCTATGGCTACGGACACGGGTATGCCAATGAGTTGTATGCACCTCCCGAGCCCGTCATTCCCATTCGCGAAGACGCGCCCACGCGCATCTACTGCTTCATTGAAGACCTTTTCTTCCTGGCCAAGATCCAGGAGACCGCCCGCAAGCTGGGTATTAAGGTTGGTTTCGTCAAAGCCGACAAGGAAGTGCTGGCCAAGCTCACCGATGCCGAGCAGGGACGCCCCTCGCTTATCGTCTTTGACCTCAACAATGCCAACGCCAAGCCGCTCACGCTGATTCCGAAGCTCCGCGCCAAGCTCAAGAAGGGAACCTCGATTATCGGCTTCCTCTCGCACCTGCAAGGCGACCTCAAAGCCAAGGCCATCGATGCCGGATGCGACATGGTCATGCCGCGCTCCGCCTTCTCGCAAAACCTGCCCAACCTCCTGCGCCGCCACGGGCTCGATGAAGAGCAGGAATTTGAAGCCATGCCGGTCTAGAAGACACCGGGCGTTCTCCGGCTCAAAGTCAGCACCCTCACGGTGCTCAAACTTCACGGTTTCGAATCTGTCCTCGATTGAGTCTCATGTGATGCCTCGGAACGGCCTGCGAAGTGTCTTGGGCGTTTCGTCGGAGGAGCAAAATGATTTCCGGCGCTCACATGATTGTCTACAGTAATAATGCGGAGGCGGACCGCGCATTTTTCAGCGACGCCCTCGGTTTCAAATCCGTGGATGCAGGCCATGGCTGGCTGATCTTTGCCCTCCCTCCGGCGGAAACCGCATTCCACCCGTCCGATGCGAATGGCGGCCACGAACTCTATTTCATGTGCGACGACCTGAGATCCGAAATAGCCTCCCTTACGAAGAAGAACGTTACGTGTTCCGAGATTCAGGAAGCACGCTGGGGTTCCATCACGAAGATGCGGCTTCCCGGTGGAGGCGAGGTCGGACTTTATCAGCCGAAGCACCCTACTGCCCTGGGCTTGAAATGAAGCGCTCATCACATTCGGACACGAATGTACGTTCACTCATTTTGAGCCGATGAAAATCCCTTAAATGCTCTCGTCTGAAATTCAATCTCCCTGAAATTTAATTTCTTGTGTAACAATGACGTGCGAAGCTCAAGTTCCGGAAATTCCTGAAGCCTGAGGATCGCACTCATGTCGCGCAATCTCGCCTCCGCTCTTGTCACAGCAGTCCTCCTTCTCGCCGTGTTGCCGTTGGTGAGCACTGTTTCCGCCCGTCAGGACGCGGCTCCTCCGCCGCCGCAAGCGCAGGTCCAGACTCAGCGTCACCCCATTCCCAAACCCACCAACCTGCAGGTGCTGCCCAAAGACATTACGGTGTCCGATCTGATGGCGCTGATGCGCGGCTACAGCAGGGCCCTGGGTGTCGAGTGCGGTTTCTGCCATGTGGTCGATCAGCAGACTCATCGGCCCGACTTCGCCTCGGACGCCAAGCCGGAAAAGGCCACTGCGCGGATCATGATGACCATGACTCACGAGATCAACACCAAATACCTCGCCCAAGTGAAGGACCCCGACGCGACGCCCGCCGACAAGACAGTAACCTGCGGCACCTGCCACCGTGGCAGCTCCATGCCCAAGCCCTTTAACCCCGTGACGCCACCCGCACAGAAGCCGCAATAATAGTCATGCCTCGAATTGCCGTGCTTACATGTCTCATGGTCTGTGCGCTATGGGCTCATGCGGACCAGCCCGGCAACTGCACCGCGAAAGACGGGTCGACGCGCCCTGACTGCCCTCAGGCCATCGCATTTTTCGAAGAGCTTCAGGCAGCGGTAAAGCAGGACGCGCGCGATCAGGTGACCTCCATGGTTTCATTTCCCATGCGGACCGCTCTCGCCGGCAAACGGGTTGTCATCCATTCACAGCAGCAGTTTCTTGCGAACTACGATCGCATCTTCACTGCAGCCGTTCGCTGTGCCCTGCTCCATGCCGAGAAATCCTCGGTCTGGGGCCGCGATCAGGGTTTCACCTTTGCGGATGGCACAATCTGGTGGGACGCGATCATACCCGCGGGCGACAAAACCTCGGCCGATGCGCCGGGTTACGCCTCGAAGATTCCCATGAAGATCATCACAGTCAACAACCAGGGCGTGTCTGCGCCCGGCTGCCCGGCTACGCCGTAACCAACGGCGCTATCACGGTGTTGTCGATCAGCCGCGTCGTTCCCACAACCGCTGCAACCGCCGCCAGCGCGCCCTTGCAGACATCGGCCACATCTTCCAGCGTCTCAGGATCGACAATCTTACAGTAGTCCACGCGAACCTCAGGCTCCCCGTCTAAAACAGCCAGCGCAGCCTCGATCAGAGCTGGCGCGGCCACAACGTTCTCGCTCACGAGTTCCTCCACCCGCCGTAGTGCCTTGCTCAAAACCAGCGCTCGCCTGCGTTCTTCGGGCGACAAGTAGCGGTTGCGCGAACTCATGGCCAGCCCGTCGGCTTCGCGCATAATCGGACACACTACCAGCTCGAGAGAAAAGTGCAGATCGCGGACCATCTTGCGCAGCACCGCCACCTGGGCCGCATCCTTCTGCCCGAAGAACGCCTTGTCCGGAGCCAGGACATGAAACAGCTTCGCGACCACCGTCGACACCCCGCGAAAGTGCCCGGGCCGTGACAAGCCATCCAGCCGGTCGCTCACGCCTTCCACATCGACAAAGGTGCTTGCGCCCAGCGGATACATCTCATCGGCACTGGGCGCGAAGAGCAGATCAACGCCCTCGCTCTCAAGCAGCGCACAATCCTGTTCAAATGTCCGTGGATACTTCGCGAAGTCCTCGTTTGGGCCGAACTGCGTCGGGTTCACAAAGATGGAAACGACGACTGCATTGCATTGCCCGCGCGCCGCGCACACCAGTGACACGTGTCCCGCATGCAGCGCGCCCATGGTCGGAACGAAACCGATGCTGCCGGCCTGATTTCGGTCGCGCAACGCGCGCACAGCAGCCCGTGCTTCCGCAATGGTTGTGACAATCCGCATCAGGCTTTGCGAATTAGGTGCGTCGTCGACGCAGTAACTGGAGCCTTCAGCGCGTCTGTCACTTCTTTTGACAAATGATAGCTCTCTGACTCATTCGGAAACGACCGGTCCTCAATATCATGGACATAGCCTTCAATCGCCGACCTGAACAGTGCTGCCGCATCGCCATACTGGCGCACAAATTTCGCAGGCCGAGAGAAGCTCAGATTCACTAGGTCGTGAAAGACCAGAATCTGCCCATCGCAGTCCGGCCCCGCTCCAATGCCGATGGTAGGAATATGCAACTGGGACGTGATGATGGCGGCAACTTCGCGCGGCATTCCTTCAAGCACAATAGCCACAGCGCCAGCCGCTTCCAGCATGCGCGCATCACGAGCCAGCTCTTCGGCGGCGGCCAATGTCTTTCCCTGAACCTTGTATCCACCCATGCGATGCACCGCCTGCGGCGTGAGCCCCAGATGACAGACCACCGGAATCTCCGCATCGGTCAGCCGCTCGACCAGTTCACATCGCGTCGCGCCGCCCTCGATCTTCACCGCCTCTGCGCCCGCCTCTTTAATGAAACGCGCAGCATTGGCTACGCCCTCGGCTAAGCTCACGTGATACGACCCGTAAGGCATATCCGCGACCACAATGCCGTGCTTCACCGCCCGCCGCACCGCGCGCGTATGATGCAGCATCTCGTCCATAGTGACCGGCAGCGTGCTGTCGTAGCCCATCACCACCATGGCCAGCGAATCGCCGACGAGGATCATGTCCACGGCCGCCTCATCCACAAGCCGAGCCGTGGAATAGTCATAGGCAGTCAGAGCCGTAATCGGCCTGCCCGCCTGCTTCTTTTCTTGTAATGTCTGGAAAGTCACTTTCGGCGTGACTGTCTGCGCGCCTGACTGGGCGCTGCGGAAATTCGTAACACTCATATTGTCTCCAGTGCAGCTTCCTCATCGAGGAATGCCACCCGAACCCAGTTTCTGACGATACGCCCTGCGGCGAGGCATGTAAAGCGCGCTGACCGTACGAGAATTCGTCCAGATCTAGGACGGATCCAAGGGCCGATCAGCGGCCGCCTGCGCTGTCGGGATGACACCCAGCTGTTGCATCAGACTTAGACTGTCCATCAGGATACGACTGTCGGCCATCTTGCCGTCCACTACGCGGTCGATGACCATGCCCGTGACGCGGATGCTCCTGCCGGTAGCTGGGATACCGAGAAATTCGTCCCTATGCGTGCCCGACCACGTGAAGCGGCTGAACACCTTATCGCCCTCGGCCACCATCTCATCAAGAACCCAATGGATATCGGGAAACGCGACACGCATATGCCCTATGACCTCCTTCAGACCCTCCCGTCCGTGCTGTTGCCCGGGAAGAGGATCGAGTTCTATAAAATCCACGGCGACCAGGTCATCCGCCCGCTCGAATCGTCCCTGGTTGATTACTTCTTCGATAAACATCCTGATTACAGACTTGTTCCCCGTCATTCTTCTCCTTGTGAACCACCCATTGCCGCCCCGCACACCCACATCAACCCCAGATACACCGCGCCCGACACGAAGAACCCCGTAAACCACGCATAGTCGAAGAGCCAGTGCAGGACCGGCAAAAAGCGCCCCGTCAGCGCGCACACCACGCCCGCCACCAGCGCAATCATCGCCCGCGGATTGATCCCATTCCGATACTCGTAAACGCCGCCGCGCCTGTAGAGCGATTCCATATCGAGCCGCGTTCTGCGGATCAGGAAGTAGTCCGCGATCATGATGGCTGCTACCGGTCCCAGCAGCGCTGAATAGCCAACAAGCCAACCAAAGATATAGTTGTGGAAGCTCGCCATCAGCCTCCACGGCATCATCGCCAACCCCAAAAAGCCGGTGATCAACCCACCCATGCGGAATGAAATCCGCCGCGGGTTCAGATTTGAAATATCATTCGACGGCGACACCACATTCGCCGCAACATTCACGTTCAGCGTTGCCACCAGCAAACCAATCATCGCCAGCAGCGCCACCAATGGCTGATGGAAGCGTGCCATCAGCTCGATCGGATTCCAGATCCGCTCGCCGAAGATCTTTACCGAAGCCGATGTGACCGCAACGCCAATGAAGGAATAAAGCGTCATCGCCACTGGCAGTCCGAAGGCCTGGCCGGCCACCTGCGAGTGCTGCGATTTTGAGTAGCGCGTGAAGTCCGGAATGTTCAGCGCCAGCGTCGCCCAGTAACCCACCATCGCCGTCAGTGACGGAACGAAGAAGCGTAGAAACTGCCCAGTCGAATGAAACTGGCTGGGAGCCGAAAGCATTGGCCCGAATCCGCCTGCCTTATTTAGCGCAAAAATAAGCAGCGCGAGCGACATTACTAGCATGAAGGGAGCCGAAAATCCCTGCAGAAAGCGAATGCTCTCGACGCCCCTCCACACCACCGCCATATTCAGCGCCCAGAAGCCCAGGAAGCATGCCCACACCGACCACTGTGCCGCTGCCATTCCTGGCCACACCACCAAAAGCATTGCATGAATCGCCTGGCCGCCGATCCACGACTGAATGCCGAACCAGCCACAGGCCACAATCGCCCGCAGAATAGCCGGCACATTTGCTCCCCCTACCCCGAAGGGTGCCCGCACGAACACCGGAAACGGAATTCCGTACTTTGCCCCGGCATGCGCATTCAACAGCAGCGGGATAAGCACGATCAGATTCCCCAAGAGAATGGTGCAGATGGCCTGCTTCCAGTTCATCCCGCCGGCAATCAGCCCTGAGGCGAGCATGTACGTGCTCACCTCCATCGACATCGCAAACCACAGCGCGATGTAGTTATATGTCCCCCACGTGCGCTGCGCAGGCGTAGTCGGAGCCAGGTCGGGATTGTAAAGCGCCGGATCGTGGCCTGCCGTTGCTAGCGCCATGCGCCCCCATGTGCATCGCGCCGCAGATAGGTACCGCGTCCCGTCTTGCCTAGATATTTGCCGTTCTCTACAATCAGCTCGCCGCGCGAATACACCTGCCGCGCATTCCCGCGCACCTTGAAGCCCTCAAACATCGAGTAGTCGACACGCATGTTGTGCGTCGCCGCGCTGATCGTGTGTTCCGCATTCGGATCCCACAGCACAATATCCGCATCGCTGCCCGCCGCGATTGTTCCCTTCTTTGGATACATCCCGAAAATCCGCGCCGGAGCCGTCGACGTAATCTCGACAAATCGATTCAGCGTCAACTTGCCCGCGTTCACGCCGTGATGATGAATCAGCTGCAGCCGGTTCTCAATTCCCGGCCCGCCATTCGGAATCTTCGTGAAGTCGTCCTTGCCCAGCGACTTCTGATCCGCAAAGCAGAACGGACAATGATCCGTCGACACCACCTGTAGATGATCGTGCTTCAACCCATCCCACAGCTTCGGCTGATTCTTTTTCTCGCGCAGCGGCGGGGTGAACACATACTTCGCCTCCTCAAAGCTCTTGCCCGGCATCTGGTCCTCAATCGACAGCAGCAGGTACTGCGGACATGTCTCCGCAAACGCAGGCAGCCCTCTGTCACGCGCCTCGCGCACCTGGTTCAGCGCGTCTTCACTGGAGAGGTGGACAATATAAACCGGCGCGCCCGCAATCTCCGCCATAGCAATCGCCCGCTGTACTGCTTCAGCCTCAGCAACCGTCGGCCGCGTCAACGCGTGATACACCGGTGCCGTGTTTCCTTCGGCCAGTGCCTGCTGCACGATCACATCGATCACGCTGCCGTTTTCGGCATGCATGCAGATCAGGGCCCCGTTTCTTGATGTTTGTTGAAGCGCCTTGAAAATCGTCGCGTCGTCCACCATCAGCACATTGGGATACGCCATGAATAGTTTGAAGCTCGCCACGCCCTCGCTGACCATGTCATCCATATCTTCAAGACCGGACGTCCCCAGATCGGTCACGATCATGTGTAGCCCATAATCAATACAAGCCTTACCTTCGGCTTTCTTCCACCACGCATCGAGCGCGGTGCGCATCTTCGTGCCCTTCGCCTGAATAGCGAAGTCCACAATCGTCGTCGTGCCGCCAATGGCCGCCGCGCGTGTCCCCGTCTCGAAATCATCTGCCGACGTAGTCCCGCCAAAAGGCATATCGAGATGCGTATGCGCGTCAACGCCGCCCGGTAGAACAAGCAGTCCGGCGGCATCAACGACTGCATGGCCTTGAGGATCAACCCCCGCACGCACCTCGCGAATCGTGCCACCTTCAATTAGCACATCGGCGGCCATCGTCCGATCCGCGTTAACGACCACCCCATCCTGAATCAGCAAACCCATGCAGATTGATCCCTCTTGCTCTTTACATCGTCGGAGGTGCGCACTCTTTCGTCCGTTCTTCCCACGTCTCCGGCGCAAGCCCGGTCGGCACCTCAACCATCGTGATGCACTCCTCCACCGGACACACCAGCGAGCACAGATTGCACCCGACGCACTCCGTCTCATCCACACGCGGAATACGTTCAAGCGGAGTTACATTCTTTGCCCCATTGCGCGCCAGCGCATCGAGCTTCGGAATCGGCGTCATCGCAATGCTCGCCCGCGTCGCGGCCTCAATCGCAGATGGAGTTGCGTGTAGTTCGACCGGCCCATCCACCGGCCCCGAAACCCGATCGCGATGAATGCACTGGTGGGCGCCATCCCAGCACGCGATGTAGCAGAGATCGCAACCGATACACGTCGCCTCGTTGATGCGCGCGACAATTTTGTAATTCAGATTGAGATGTTTCCACTCCGTAACCCGCGGCAGACTCAACCCGCGAAAGTCTTCGATGTTACTGAAACCCTTCTCGCGCATCCACCCTTCCAGGCCCTCGATCATGTCTTCGACAATGCGATAACCGTAGTGCATTGCTGCTGTACACACCTGTACCGTCCCGCAGCCCAGCAGGAAAAACTCCGCCGCATCCCTCCAGGTCGCGATACCCCCGATGCCTGAGATAGGCAGTGCGCCTTCAGCGTCACCCATCACCTGTTGAACCATGTTCAACGCGATGGGCTTAACTGCCGGACCGCAGTAGCCGCCATGCGACGACATCCCATCGACATTAGGTCTGGGAATAAACGTGTCGAGATCGATGCCTGTAATCGAATTGATTGTATTGATCGCCGATACCGCATCCGCGCCCCCCCGCTTCGCCGCTCGCGCAATCACACAAATGTCAGAGATATTCGGCGTCAACTTCACAATCACCGGTGTGCGGGCCTTCTCCTTGACCCAGGTGGTGATCATCTCCGCGTACTCTGGCACCTGCCCTACCGCCGAGCCCATCCCGCGCTCGCTCATGCCATGCGGACAGCCGAAGTTCAGCTCCAGTCCATCGGCTCCCGTATCTTCTGTCTGTTGCACAATCTCATGCCATGCCTCGCGCTTCGACTTCACCATCAGCGACGCGATGACCGCATTCTTCGGATAGCGCTTCTTCACCTCCGCGATCTCGCGCAGATTCACATCGAGTGGCCTGTCACTGATCAGCTCAATATTGTTGAAGCCCATCATGCGCTGTCCGTTCCAGTCAATCGACGAGTAGCGCGACGCCGTATTCGTCACCTGCTCGCCAATCGTCTTCCAGACCGCGCCGCCCCAGCCCGCGTCAAACGCCCGCATAACCTGCTCGCTGCAGTTCGTCGGCGGAGCCGACGCCAGCCAGAACGGATTCGGTGACGCAATCCCCGCAAAGGTCACGGCAATGTTGGGACCGCGATCAGGCATAAGCCGCCTCTAGTTGATAGGTAATGGCAATGGCCGCACGCTTGCCATCGGCGACCGCATCCACCACCTCGCGCCCGCCGTTCACGCAATCGCCGCCGGCAAAATATTTTGGATTCGTCGTCTGTCCCGTTGCGCGCTCGACGACCACACGCCCGTTGTCAAGCGCAACGCCCTTCACACTCTCCAGTAACTCCATCAGCGGAGATTGTCCAATCGCAGTAATGATCAGATCGCACGCCAGCAGAAACTCCGATCCCGGAATCGGAGCCAGCGTATCGTCCACCCGAACACATTCCAAAAATTCCAGCGTCCTGCCATCAGCACTCACCCCGACTGGAATCGTCTGCCACAAGAAATGCACGCCTTCTTGCCTCGCATGTTCGTATTCGAATTCGAAAGCAGGCATGCTCACCCGTTTCCGCCGATAGATGATCGACACCTCCTCTGCGCCCAGCCGCATCGCAGCGTTCGCTGCATCGATCGCCGTATTGCCCGCGCCGATCACCGCAACTTTGCCCGTCGTGTGAATAATCTTCGCAGTCTTGTATGCAGCAATAAAGGCCAGAGCATCCACAATGCTGGAGTGATCGCCACCGGGAATGTCCAACCGATGCATCGCACCTAGCCCCACGCCAAGAAAAATCACGTCAAAGTCTCGCTCGATCTCAGCAAGTGAGCCTGCATCGATCTCGATGCCAAGGCGAAACTCTACGCCCAGCTCTTCAATCAGCTCAATCTCGCGTAGACTTGCCGACGCCGGTAGCTTGTACTCGGCCACTCCGTAAGTGTTCAATCCTCCTGCCAGCGGACACCGCTCAAATACCGTCACCGCAAATCCACGCTGCGCCAACTCCGCAGCGCAAGCCAGCGACGCCGGCCCCGCGCCGATGCACACGACTCTTCCCACATGCGTTCCCGAAAATCTCTTCTGCAGTTTGCCACCTCGCGCGTGAAAAGTATCCATGGCAAATCTTTGCAGTCGCCCAATCTCGATCGGCTGCTCGTTGTGGTGATGCATCACGCACGCGCCTTCGCACAGCACATCCACCGGACACACCCGCGAGCAACTCGCTCCGAGCACATTCGCATCGAGAATCGTCCGCGCTGAACCCTCAAGATTCCCACTGACAATCTTCTTGATGAACTTCGGTACATCGATGTGCGTGGGACACGCCGCCGTGCACGGCGCATCAAAGCAGTTCAGGCACCGGTTCGCCTCGACCACCGCCGCCTGCGGCGCAAAGGGCGGATGCAAATCCGGGAAGCGTTCGGCGATGATGGGATGCTGCTTGCGCATGGGCTCCTACGGCTTCACAAGATCTCCATACAGGTCGGGACGGCGGTCCCGGAAAAACTGCCACGTCTTGCGCACCTCGGTAATCTTGTCCAGATCGAGATCAGCCGTCAACACTTCATCCTTATCGCGCGACGCCTGCGCGAAAATCTGTCCCCGCGGATCGCAGAAATAGCTCTGCCCATAAAATTCGCCGATATTCCACGGTGCTTCTGTCCCCACGCGATTGATCGCGCCCACAAAGTACCCATTCGCCGCAGCGTGCGCCGGCTGCTCCAGCTTCCACAGATACTCGCTCAATCCCGCAACCGTCGCCGACGGATTAAACACAATCTCCGCACCGTTCAGCCCCAGCGCCCGCGCCCCTTCCGGAAAATGCCGGTCGTAACAGATATAGACGCCGATCTTGCAGAAACAAAGATCGAATACCGGATACCCAAGATTCCCCGGCCGAAAATAAAACTTCTCCCAGAAGCCTGGAGCCACATGTGGAATGTGTGTCTTGCGATACTTCCCGAGATACTTCCCCTCGCGATCGATCACCGCCGCCGTGTTGTAGTAAACGCCCACAGCCTCAATCTCATACACCGGTACCACAATCGCCAGTTTTAGCTCCTTCGCCAGAGATTGCATAAGCTTGATCGTCGGCCCGTCCGGAACCGGCTCCGTAAAGTCGTACCAGCGCGTCGTCTGCTCGGCGCAGAAATACGGTCCGTAGAAAATCTCCTGCAGACACACAATCTGCGCGCCGTCCGTGCCCGCCTGGCGAATCAATGCTACGTGCTTATCGATCATCGCCATCTTGATCGCGTCCAGCGAGCTGTCAGACGCCTCGACGTTCGTAGCCTGTATTAGTGAACAACGGACGATCCTCGACATCCTTCTCCTGCTCCCGCAATGGATTTCTGCCCCATGGAATTCTTCCCTGCAAACATCCGCCGAGAGAAATCAGTGTACGCGAAATTCGTTGGCCAGCAGACGATGCACGCATCCACACAATAATCCACTGCTTTCGCGGAAATCATCTCTAGCGTCGCCTCAGGAAAAGGCCCGGCACGTTCTTCAGCAGCGGATGGTAGCGTCCTGGTTCATGTGCTCCAGCGCTTTTCGACACTAAGTTGCGCATAAAACAGCGTATCCAACTTGTCGCGGCTAAGTTGGATGAATGCCAATGGCTAAATCCTGATCCTGCTTCCTACTCCAAAGCCACAAACTTTCTGCTCGCTTCCTCATACGCCGTCACCTCGCCGGAACCGATGTGATAGATCCAGCCGTGCAGTGTCAGGTTTCCCTCCTTCAGCCGCGTCGCGATTGCGGGATGCGTCCGCAGATTTCGCATCTGCTCCAACACGTTGCGCTCGGTTAATGCCAGCAGAGACTCTGGGCTTGGGTGCGGCTCGCGCCCTCCCGCCGGGACGTAGCGCAGCCACGCCGCGATGCTTGCATATTTCCTTACCGCTTCCGGATGCAGCGCTACCTTGATCACCCCGCAGTCCGTGTGTCCACATATGATGATCTCCGGCACACGTAGCACAGCCGCCGCATATTCCACCGTCGCTGAGACCCCGCCAATCGCACCCGGATAGGGCGGGACTATGTTTCCAATGACCCGGCAGATGAACAATTCGCCGGGCTTGGTCTGCGTCAGCAGACAAGGGTCAATCCGCGAATCGGCGCACGTAATAAATAGCGCCTCCGGCCGCTGGCCCAGCGCCAACCTCTCGAAGAGATCGCGATGCTGGGGATAAACGTCCTTGTGAAACCGGGAGACGCCACCTAGAATTTTCTCGACAGCCACAGGCAGAGTCCTCTTTCTTCAAGATACGGCATCTTCGCCAGTTGAAAGCTGAAAGTCGCGATAGCAACGCTGGACTCGACTATTGCAGCGGATTACCGCCCAATCAGCGCCCTTCTCACGCAGATACACCTATGCCCTGGGCCTTTTGGCTCTCACCTCTTCCACAGAGAATTATCAGGCGATTGGCAAAACCGGCTGTCTCAGAGCGACTTCTAGAAGCGTGCACAGCTATCGGTGTATGTACCGCCGTTAGAATCGACGCTTCCTCCCAGGCTCCAGTCGAAGCTGATGCTGGCTCCCCCACCCTCTGCCGTTACCGAAGCAGATGCCTTCTCTTCCCATTTGTCAGTGCATTTCGTTTCAGCAATCGATCTGGCAGTACTGCCACTCTTGCCGGCGTCACCTTTATTGGCGCAGGCCGTGTTCCAGCCGAGGGTACCCGAGGCGCTGGATGTATTGCTGGTCGAGAAGGGCTGAAGCTTGCAACTGGTGTCACAACTGATGCCGTCGAGTTCGGCCGCTCTCCTCTGTCTGCACGCTGAACGAAATCTTTCCAGCAGTTCCAGCGGCATATTCCTCGTAGAGGCTCTCCGCATAGCGGGATACAACGGGCGAATGGGGGGATACCAACACTCCAGTGGCGGTCTGTTGCGTTTGTGCCCTTGGTGAGCCGACCACAAACAACATGAATAGCATTACCATCATGGGCAAAAGAGTCTTGGATTTCATAACCTGCTCCGTTCTGGGCATAGCGGAAAACGCCCGGGTGAAAGAGTCTCGATCGTCCTGTCCAGTCGACCGCGCTGCGACCCGTTATGAAGCACAAACGGCCTTGTGCGAACAAAGATGTGCAGATGGAGAGAAAAATAAGGACGTGGAAAGGTCGATCAGATTGGCGGGAGTGTCTTGATTCACCCGTCTCAGTTGGGCTGACGGAGTTGGCGTCCGCCTTAATTTCGGGTGATTATATGCCCCTCTATTGAAGCCGCTGAGAAAGATGTCGGGGGCCTATTGGCTCCTTGTTGTCCGGCGGATACGATGAAGAAGGCAATGTCATGAGCGTTTATCTCCGACTTCATGTCGTAGACGAGCTGCCCCGGACCACCCTTGGCGAAGGCCCATTGTGGGATGGCGGCACATTGCACTACGTCGACATCGTTGCAGGCGAAATCCATCGACATGACTTCGCAACGCAGGGGCACGATGTCATCTCCACAGGCGAGCCTGTGGGCTTCGCTGTTCTCGATCGTGAAGGCAGGGTGATCGCAGGCATCGGCAACGGAGGCATCTATCGTCTCCAATTCGGATCGACGCACAAAGAGTTGTTGGCAACGCCATGTCGCGATAATCCTGACAACGTTGCGAACGACGGCAAATGCGACAGAGCCGGCCGTCTATGGGCAGGCACAAAAAACAAAAGTGAGAAACCGCCCTATACCGGCTCGCTTGCCCGCTTCGACTCCCGGCCTCGGCTCACCGAAGTCGTCTACCCCGTGAATGTTTCGAACGGCATTGCCTGGAGTCCCGACAATACAACGATGTATTACAACGACAGCACCGACAAAATCTGGCGCTTGGACTATGACCTCTACACCGGCGCCGCCACAAATCGCCAGGTCTTTGTAGACCTGACGCTCCCAGGTCTGCCCAACGACGGAGCCTGTCCCGACGGAATGACGATCGACTCCAGTGGTCTCCTCTACGTAGCCATGTGGGGAGGCTCACGCATCGATGTATACCGTGACGACCATGGCCAGGGCACTCACGTCGAAACCATTGAAGCTCCGACGGCTCTGCAAACATCGAGCGTTGCCTTCGGCGGAAAAGACCTGAAGACACTCTTCATCACATCGGCGTCCATGAATTTAACCCTTGAACAACAGAACAGATACCCCGATTCAGGACGGATTTTCGCCGTGGAGAGATGCATTCCGGGCATCCCGGAAACCCCCTTCGACAATCAGATACTCGCTGCCCGCGATCGCGGATAACTGTAAAGACCGGTAGCCGGCCCGCACAACTTCTTCTTAAGGTTGCGAATCATCTCTTCCACTTCTTCTGTGTCGCGGGCGCTCTCTCCGCCCCCCCACATCGAGATATTTTTGATAATGAGTGGCATCTAACTCATTTGCTTTCTATGAAATGCCTGTAAGTCCATTATTTTGAATTAACTACGGAGCGGATGAAAGGTAATCCGAATGGAATGAATCAGTTGCAGATTAACAGGAAGGAGGGGAGGGTACCTACTGCAGCGTTAGCCCGATCCCGTTCGTGCCGAGCGGCTGCGGACGCTCGGCAAACTCGCGCTCGATACGGTCGTTGATTCCAGCCTGCACGAACTCGGCCGTTACACGGATGCCGTTCATGATCGCCCGATCGTTTGATGATCCATGGCCGATGATGCACGCCCCGCGCACTCCCAGCAGCGGAGCCCCGCCATATTCCGCCGGGTCCACCCGCTTCTTGAAAGCGTTGAACGCCTTGCGGGAAAGCAGCGCACCTACCTGCGCGGTGACAGTCGTGGTGAGCGACGCCTTGAGCATCTCGCGTACCAGCCGCGTGAGGCCCTCGGAGGTCTTAAGCGCGACGTTGCCCACAAAGCCGTCGCACACGATCACGTCGCAGTTGCCGTTGTAGATATCCCGGCCCTCGACGTTGCCGATAAAGTTGATGGGAAGCAGCTTCAGCAGGGCATACGCTTCGCGGGTAAGATCGTTGCCCTTGCCCTCTTCCTCGCCGACGGAAAGCACGCCCACCCGGGGACGATTGATCTTGAGCACGCTGCGCGCGTACAACTCGCCCATCACGGCGAACTGCTCAAGGTTGTGCGGCTTGCAGTCCACATTCGCGCCCACGTCGAGCAGGATCGAAGGCGTCCCCGACAGCGTCGGGACTACGATGGCCAGCGCTGGCCGGTCCACCCCCGGCAGCGCGCCCAGCACCATCTTGGCCGTGGCCATCGCCGCGCCCGTGTTCCCGGCGGTTACGAACCCCGCAACTTTCTTCTCGCGGACGAGCTTCAGGCCTACGCGCATCGAGCTATCGCGTTTGGTGCGCACCGCGTGCGCAGCCTTCTCATCCATGCCAATATGCTCGCTGGCGTGGATGATGTGAATAGGCAAACGTTCGCCGTCGAGGGCCATGGAAAGCCCGCGGCGAAGAAGGTCCTCGCGTCCTATCAGGTGCACTCGAACGGGAAGCTGGCGGCAGGCGAGAATCGCTCCACGCAGTTCCGGCTCCGGAGACTTGTCCGAACCCATGGCATCGAGAGCGATGTCAATCAGCATCGACAGGGGCTAGCTTGCTTCTTTGACTTCGAGAACGTCACGGCCCTTGTACGAGCCACACTTCGGGCACGCGCGATGGGGTAGCTTACGCTCATGGCAGTGGGGACATTCGGAGAGACCGACAGGGGTCAGCGCGTCGTGTGCGCGACGCTTGGAGGTGCGGGCCTTGGAATGACGCCGCTTTGGGTTAGGCATTTCTTGATTCCTTTCCTTGCTTTCGGTCCGCATTCGGCATGTTCAAGCGCCATTGAACGCCTGGCCCGGTGGACCGACAGATTACGTTTTTATCCGGCCGGCTAAGCCTGAAAGCACCGCCCATCGCGGATCGACCGGGGCCGTATCGCAGATGCAGGGTTCGGAGTTCAGATTTTGGCCGCAGCGCGGGCAAAGTCCTTTACAGTCCTCGCGGCACAACGAACGCGCAGGCAGGGATAAGAGCACCTGCTCCCGCAATACGTCTTCCAGCGAAAGACCACCACCTTGATAATAACCGATTTCCGTCTCGGAGGTGCTGATTGCGCGTTCCGGCGCGCCCCCATCCACCCCCAGAGGCCGGAATATCAGGTCAAATTGCCCTTTCAAGGCGTGTTCCACCGGCTCCAGGCATCGCGCGCACGGCGCCTCGAAATCCCCTTTGTAGTTGCCCCGCAGGCGAATATCCTGCACCACCCGGCGCGCGCCTCGTGCTTCGCCAATGTGGTTCTCTTCAATAAGATCGGCCCAGCCCTCCACGGCCAGCGGACCCTTCTGTGTCGCCTCGGCACCATAATCGATGGCTCCCGGTTCGACGGCAAGATCAAAGTGGATTGGCTCCCGCTCGAGATCAAGCACGGTGATCAACATGATGGGCCTCATTTGCGTGGGTCTTCTTTCAAGGTTAAGGACTCCCTCACCGGCAGGTCAAATCTTACATTACCGATAAACGAGCCAGTATCCGCGCAAGTACTAGCACTCCAGGAAATTTCCTCAGGTTACGAGTATTCATCGGGCAGGTGGCTTATGCCGTCGCGGAGGGGACAAAGAGCATGGCAACCGCTCTCTCCTCGACAGTCCCTCTCCTTGACAATCTAGGAGTGGCGCATTATCTTCCCTCCTAGATGTTCTAGGAAGGGTGCATGGGCCAGCAACTCGACATTCTTCAAGGCACGCTCGACATGCTTATCCTGAAGGCAGTCTCGCTTGGGCCGCTGCATGGCTATGGGATTTTGTTGCGGATTCAACAGATCTCACGCGAACAGTTGGAGATTCAGCAGGGATCGCTCTATCCCGCGCTCTATCGACTGGAGCATCAGGGCGCGATCACCAGCGAGTGGGGCGAATCGGAGAACAATCGCCGGGCTAAATATTACCGGCTCACCGCGGCCGGACGAGCCCAGTTGCGCTCCGAGACCGAAAAGTGGAACCGCATGGCGTGTGTGATCGCGGGCATTCTCAAAACCGCTCCGGGTGAAATATGAGCCCGCTCCGGTCTCTTCCCACCCGCATCAAGTCGTGGCTTCGCGCCGCCACCTCGCGCTCGCGCCTAGAGAGCGAGATGGAGGCCGAGCTCGCATTCCATCTTGAGCAATACACTCAGGACCTCATCCGCCGGGGCACTTCACCCGAAGAAGCTGCCGGCCGCGCTCGCATCGAACTCGGCGGGATTGCCGTGCAAAAGGAGGAGATGCGCGCTTCAGTTGGTCTGCGTCTCTGGGACGACCTCCGCGCCGATTTGCGCCATGCCTTCCGCATGTTGCTCAAGTCGCCTGGCTTCACTGCCATCGCCGTCGGATCGCTCGCTCTCGGCATCGGCGCGAACACGGCAATCTTCGGCGTCGCCAAACAGGTACTATTCGATCGGTTGGCGGTCCCCCATGCGGAAGAATTACAGCTCTTTCGCTGGTCGGCGGCCCGAAATAACGTCGCCCACAGCGTGTGGGGCGACTGGGATACACTTCCGGGCGGCAAGTTCAGCAGTACTTCGTTTCCGTATCCTGTCTATCTGCAATTGCGCCAGCAGAACAAGGCCCTCCAGGACTTGTTTGCATTCAAAGATGTAGGACGCCTGACGGTCACGGTGAATGGTGAGGCGGGCGTGGTGCAGGGCGAGATGGTCTCGGGCAACTACTACCAGTCCCTGGACGTGCGTACAGCCCTCGGCAGGCCCATTCAGCCTTCTGACGACGCTTCGCCGGGGAGCGGTGCCGTGGTTGTAATCAGCGATGGTTTCTGGACAAAGCACTTCGGGCGCTCACCTTCGGTCATCGGTAAGACCATTGCTCTGAATTCCGCTCCCTTCACGATCATCGGCGTCAATCCTCCGCGCTTTACCGGCGCCAGGAATGTCAATGTGTCGCCCGAAGTATTTGTGCCGTTCAGCGTGCAGCCGATTCTGACACCCCGACGCCAGGGTTCTATCCTGAACGACTCCGGCATTTGGTGGATGCAGATCATGGCGCGGCCTAGAGCCGGAGTCTCAATGCACACTGCGCTCGCTTCGCTCGACGTGGCGCTGAACGCAGCGGTTCGCGCCAATGTCAAGATCGACAAAAATGAAGAGATTCCGCAGCTGATGCTTGTCGATGGCAGCCGCGGATTGAACGAAAGTGCCCAGCAGCTGGCGAAACCCGTCTATGTTTTGATGGCCTTGGTCGGCTTGGTGCTTTTGCTGGCTTGCGCGAATATTGCCAACCTGATGCTGGCCCGCTCGGCCGCGCGGCAGCGTGAGATGAGCGTTCGTCTGGCCCTGGGTGCGAGCCGAGAACGCGTGATGCGCCAGGTATTGACGGAAAGCCTGGCGCTCTCGTTGCTCGGCGGAGCCGCAGGCTTTGCCATCGGCTATTTCGGCCGCAACGCGATTCCGCGGCTCAGGACCTCTCCGTGGGAGGCAATCGAGTTCGTCAGCCGTTTCGACTGGCGGATCTTCGCGCTTACAGCGGCAATTTCCATTCTTACCGGCCTGCTTTTCGGTCTGGCGCCGGCATGGAAGGCCATGCGCACCCAGGCGAATTCAGCGCTCAAAGACAATGCTCAAACAACCACGCATCGCCGCAAGGGCTTCGCCGGCAAGGCCATCGTCGCCTTTCAGGTCGCTCTTTCCACATTGCTTGTCGTTGGGGCGGTTCTGTTCGTGCGGACGCTTGTGAACCTCGGGTCGATAGACCCGGGTTTTCGTGCCGATCGTATCCTGCTGTTTGCGATCCAGCAGCCGCGTCGGCAATATCCGGTTCCGAAGGATGTTGCATTGCACCGCGAGCTTGAAGAGAAGTTGGCTGCCGTGCCCGGAGTTGAATCGCTCACGCTTTCGAGCGTGCCGTTGATTGCGAACGATCGGTCGATGGATGACTTCCTCCCGCTTGACAGGCCTCACTACAAATCTGACGACGCCCAGGATGACAATGCGGTAGGCGAAAACTTCTTTTCGACCATGGACATCCCCATCGTTGCCGGCCGAGGATTCAACGCAGGAGACACGGCGACTTCACCCAAGGTTGGGGTGATTAACCAGGCGCTGGCGCGAGAGGTATTTCCGGGAAGCAACCCTATCGGCAAGACATTTCGTAGTTCCCTGCACGAGGAACCAGCTCAAACCATTCAGATCGTCGGCATCTGCGCGGATACGCGCTACGACAGCTTGCGCGAGAGCCCTCCACCGATCTTCTACCAGCCATATGGTCAGCTCGCGGATGCGTCGGATGGGATGACCTACGAGATTCGAACGCATGTAAAACCGGAGAGCCTCGTGCCGCTCTTGCGTAGCGCGGTTCAATCGGTGGACAAGAATCTACCGTTGATCGATGTCCGTACCCAGACCGAGCAGATCGACGACACCATCCAGCAGCAGCGCATCCTGGCCGATCTAACCGCCGGCTTCGGAATCCTCGCGCTGACGCTGGCCTGCATCGGCATCTACGGCATCATGGCCTACACCGTTGCTCGCCGCACCAATGAGATCGGTATCCGCCTCGCTCTCGGCGCGCAGGCGCGGCAGATCCTCGTCATGGTTCTCCGCGAAACCTCCTGGCTCGCCGGGATTGGAATAGCGGCCGGACTTGGCGTGGCCCTGTTGCTCACGCGCTTCCTGGGGTCCATGCTTTTCGGCCTGAAGCCGAACGATCCGACGACTTTGGTCAGCGCCGCGTTGGTACTAATCGCGGTGGCTCTGCTCGCCGGATTCGTTCCTGCGCGACGCGCCTCGCGGGTCCGGCCGATGCAGGCTCTGAGACACGAGTAGCAAGCGGCCACGAGTAGCTTTGTTATCTCTGCTCTAACAGAGATAACATCGACCCTGGAGAAACAGATGCCGTCCCGCCGTTCCTTTCTGCAGACCGCAAGTCTGGCTGCTGCTGCCCTTTATTCGCGTCCATCACTCTCTGCCGAGGTTGCAGCGCCCCCACCCCTGAGCGAATTCGGCTACGGAGATGTCGAGCTCGCGCCCGGTCTCGCTCAGACGCAGTTCGAGCAGACGCAATCCGTGCTCCTGTCCGTCAATGACGACAGCCTGCTCAAACCGTGGCGTCTGCGCGCCGGCCTGCCCGCGCCGGGTCCCGATCTTGGCGGATGGTACGACGAAGTGCCACCGGAAAAGACTCCCAGCGGCGGACATGGCTTCGCACCCGCTCATTGCTTCGGCCAGTGGATCTCTGCTCTTTCACGCGGGTACGCGGTGAATGGCGACGCCCGGACACGGGCGAAGGTCCAAACGCTGCTCGACCTCTACTCACCGGCCATCTCTCCGCGTTTCTATGCCAATTTCCGGTTTCCCGCCTACAACTACGACAAAATGGTCATCGGCCTGATCGATGCGCATACCTTCGCCAATCTCCCACAGGCCTTCTCCCTGCTCGACCGCACTACTGATGCCGCCGAGCCGCATCTTCCTCCCCATGCGCTCAATCGCGACGAGCCGCAACGGCTCTGGCGGGCCTCCATTGGAGAGAACACGGCGAATGAATATCTCTGGGATGAGTCCTACACCATGCCGGAGAACCTATTCCTCGCATGGGAGCGGGGTGCCGGAGAACGTTATCGGCAGATGGCTCCCCGCTATCTCCTGAATGAGACCTGGTTCGATCCATTGTCTGACGACAAGAACGTCCTTGCCGACCACCACGCCTATAGCTTTTGTAATTCCCTGAGCTCCGCCATGCAGGCTTATATCGCCACCGGAAGCCAAAAGCATCTGCGCGCCGCGAGCAACGCTTTCGACATGATCACGGCCACTCAGAGTTTCGCCACCGGCGGCTGGGGACCGAACGAAAGCTTCTCAGCTCCGGGCAGCGGCAAGATGTATGCCAGCCTCTCCGGCACACACAGCAGTTTCGAAACGCCCTGCGGCAGCTATGCTCACTTCAAGCTCACGCGCTACCTGCTCCGCGTTACTGGCGACGGCCGCTATGGAGACAGCATGGAGCGCGTCCTTTACAACACCGTGCTCGGCGCAAAGCGCCTGGAGCCGGACGGGCGCGCCTTCTACTATTCCGACTACAACGTCTCCGGACGCAGGGTCTATTTTCCCGACGCATGGCCCTGCTGTTCCGGCACATTACCCCAGGTCGCGGCTGACTACCGCATCCTCACTTACTTTCACGATCCCGCCGGCGTCTATGTCAACCTGTATCTCCCCTCCACGATCAAGTGGACAGCGGCCGACGGTGCCCAGCTCGCGTTAACCCAGGCCGGTAACTACCCAATCGAGGGAAAGATCGGAATGGTTCTCCGCGCCTCGCGTCCCAGCGACTTCGCGCTGCGCCTGCGCATCCCGGCCTGGGCATCGAACCCCACGATAAAGGTGAACGGAGTGCCAGCTCCTGCTTCGATCACCGCGGGCTTCGCCACCCTTCGTCGCAGATGGAAAGACGATGACCGCATCGACCTCGAATTCCTTATGCCGATGCGCCTTGAAGCCATCGATGCCGACCATCCGAACGTAGTCGCGCTGGTGCGCGGCCCGCTGGTGCTGTTTGCTGTTACGGAGAATGCTCCGCGTATAACCGGCCAGCATCTGCTCGCCGCGAGCCCGGGCTCCGGCCAGCCCGCATGGCAGGCCGAAACCGCCTCGGGCCCCTTAAAGCTGCTGCCCTTCACTGCGATTACCGACGAGCGCTATACCACCTATCTAACCGTGAGCTGAATTGCTACTTCTGCAGGTTGACATAGACTTGCCGAGCCTGGTCCAGCATCTGCAAAACGGAGACTCTTTCCGCGGTGGTGTTCCAGTTCTGGTTGGCCTTTGCCGCTTCAGCCAGGCGGTCAATCCAGGCAATGAAATAGGCAGCGTCGCCTGCCGGCTTCGGATGGGATCCCGTCATACTCACGTAAATCGGGCTCGTAGTAGCGTAAATATAATCGTCCAGCACCAGATCCTCCGGCCCATCGCTGGAAGCCCGCATCACACACCATCCGCTCTGCGAAATCGGGATCGTGCCTTTCGCATCGGCCGATTGTCGATCGCTGCTCAGCTTCAAGTCGCGCACCACGTGCCCATTGCAAACCACTTCGAGATGATCCACGGGAACGAAGGAACGGAGCCGCGCTGTGAACTCTACATTGTTACTACTCCCCGGCTTCTCACCCGCCGGAAGCTTCAGTTCGTTCCCGATTGCCTTGCCGCCGAGCGTGAATCCCAGCAGCGGACCATTGGTCGCAAATGTGCGTCCCTGCTTAAGCGCATCAAGAAAGGGCGCCGGGTCGGTCACATTTTTCGGAATGCTGGCATAGACGCGAGTCAGGCCAACCGGCCCGCGGAGCGAAGCGTAGTTGGCCATGGTGTCAGAGCCCGCGCCGGCGGGCAGGCGAAATCCGCAATTGAGCAGGCGATACCAAACGGAGGCGGTCATACGGTGATCGCTGAAGCCCAGCACCTCGAGGTAATCGACCTTGCCCAATGCCGCGTCGACGGGCAGTCCGAGGGCCTCATCCAGCGGCTCTCCGTGAGTGAGTGTGGGGTCACCTGCCGGGTCCACCTCAATGTCGAAGGGATGAGCATAGCCTACGAGGGCTTGTTGTCGATGCGCCAGATCGGCGACGTTCGCATTGGCGGGGAAAAGGCTCGCGGCCGCGGTGTTGCCGTAGGAAGCGTAGTCCGGCAGCAGAAAGTTGTGAGTGAGATTCAGCAATCCCAGATGTCCCCAGTAGCTGGTGTGAAACTCCTGGCCGTGGAGCAGCCAGTGGCCCGGAGTTGAAGCCGGGTCGGGCGTAGTCCGGAAGTAAGCGATGTCAGGAATCCGCTGCTCCTTGTTGACTATCAGATTTTCGACGAGAAACAGATTCTCCGCAGTTTGCTGTGCGACAAGATTTGCCGGTGTGTCGCGGTAGGCTCCTCCATAATTCATGTGCACGTGCAGATCAGCACTCGCCCACTGCGAATCTGAGTCCCAAGGAATCTGCAGCGACTTCAGATGGACGACCAAGCGCGCATCCGGGCTCGAGATCACCGTTTCCCTTGCGACCTGGTACTCGAAGCCCTTCGTTACTTCGACCTGGATACGCCCGGCCGGAACCATCAACTCCGCGTTGCCTCGGCTGTGGAAGTAGTGAGCTTCAAAGGCGCTTTCTGAGCGGACGAAGTTGTCTTCGGCATGCATCCAGGCATCGTCGGGTGCATAAGCTCGGCCGTCTTCACCGGTGACGGAGATGCGGGCAGGCGTGGGGTTTCCTGAAGGATCCAGAACGGTGATGCTCAAATGGCCCACCACATTCAGATAGCGCTTCTCTTGCGCGATTATTGAGCGCTGTGCTCCGCCCAGTGCGTCCAGCACCCATAGTGAAGTGTTGCCGCCACGGTTCGAGATGAAAGCGATGTGTTCGCCGTCGGGCGACCAGCGAGGGTTGGTATTGTCGAAGTCTCCATAAGAGAGGGGGAAGGGATCGCCGCCCTCCGATGGCATCACCCAGAGCTGGTGCCACTGGCCGCCGAGATACGAAGCGTACACGATGCGTTTGCCGTCGGGCGAGAAGTCCGGACGAGCCTTCCACGCGGTCTCTTCGTAATGAATCTCGCGTGTTTCCGCGCCGGGTTCAGCCTTCATCCGCCAGAAGCCGCCAGTTCCGTAGACGTGTCCGCGGTTTGAAACGAAAACCAGATCTGCTCCATCCGGCGACCAGGTCGGGCTGATCTCGTGATCGAATTCGCTGTAGTAGAAGCGCGGCAGATTGCTGCGGGATTCGCCAGTGAGCCGCCGCACATTGGTCAACTCGCCGCCGCTGAAATCGCCGACAAAAATATGAAAGCGCCCGTTATACGAAGTGGAGACGAAGGCGAGGCGCTTGCCGTCCGGTGAAAAGCGCGGCTCGACGTTGACGGCGCCACCAGAGGAGAGCTGGTGAGACTGCTTTTTCTCAAGATCGAGTACCCAGAGTTCGACCGCATCCTGGCGATAGGTCACGTATGCAACCCAGCGGCCGTCGGGGGAGCAGTCGGGTTGGTAGTCGTATCCCGGGCCTGCGGTAAGCTGCTCAGCCGTAGTTGAATCCAAAGCCTGCCGCCACAACGTCCCACCCATCGAATAAACCAGCAAGCGCGAATCGGAAAACCAGGCAACCGAACTGGGTCCCGTGGTCAGCTGCGGCAGATACATCTCGCGGTAGTAGTAGCGATGAGGCAGGTCTATCTGTTTGAGGACCGGGTCTCGCTGCGCCGCCAAGGACATGCCAGTCAAGGTCAGTATTATCAGCAGAATTGCTCGACCTGGTCTGAGGATTCGCTCTTGGGATGACACAGCTTGAAGGGAAAGCCTCATGGGTGTGCGAGCAGTCTACCGCACACGGCTAAATTAACTACTCATTAGGCAGGTCGGTGAAAGTTGTCGCGATTTGATCAGCATATGGGTGCAGCGGTTCGTACCGGAAGACCATGGCGAAATTTGGAGCCGTTTGAAGCACTTTCCTTCTTGACAAATATATATATCAATAGATATATATAGTCACCATGACTGAGGATGATGCTCTAGCATTTATTCCGCTCAAGCCACAGTGGTTTCACATCCTGCTGTCGCTCGCGGGTGGAGAGCAGCACGGGTACGGAATTATGCAGGAAGTGCTGAATCGCACCACCGGAAGAGTGCGGTTGTGGCCGGCAACGCTGTATGGATCCATCAAGCGACTGATCGAGGCGGAGCTCATCGAGGAGTCTGACGAACGGCCCGCGCCGGAATTGGACGACCCGCGGCGGCGCTATTACCGGCTGACGGCGCTCGGCAGGCGAGTGCTCGACGCAGAGTGTGAGCGCCTGCAGGAATTGGTTCGCGCAATTCAAGTGAAGCGGGCAATTGTGATGGGATAGCGAAGGTGACGGAATGAATCTCGCATGGCGGATCTATCAGCGATGGGGGCGGCAGTTGGCGCAAGCCTTTCCGCACGAATTCAAGCTGGCTTATGGCGATGACATGATTCAGCTCGAAGATGACATCGTCGAAGACATTGCCAAAAGGGGCGGAGCCGCCGGGCTGATCCGGCTCATTGCGGATATTGCGATTCGCTTGCCAATCGAATACCTGAGCGAGATGCGCCGGGATATGCAATATGCGTCGCGGGCGCTGATCAAGTCGCCGGGATTCGCCTTGGTCGGCATTATCTCGATGGGACTCGGAATTGGTCTGACGACCAACATATATAGCTCGGCATGGGCATTTTTGACTCGGGAAATTTCGTCAGCGGCGAACGCCAACGAGCTGGTAAAGCCTGAAAAACCTGTCTCGTATTACTACATCGAGCAATATCGGGAGCAAAAAAGCCTGTTTGCCGGAGTGGCCGCGGTCGAGAACGGCGTCCCATTCAACGTCGGCTTGCAGGGCCAGGCGGACACGAAACCGGAGCGGGTCTTTGGACAACTCGTATCGCCCGATTATTTCTCCGTCCTCGGCGTCGATGCTCAGCGTGGACGACTGCTCAGCGCCGAACTGGACAAGCCAGGCGACGCGCCCGTTGTGGTCATCAGCGATCGTTTCTGGCGCACCAGCCTCAACTCCGATCCCAACGCGGTGGGGCAAACGCTTCGCCTGAACGGGCAAAACGCGACCATCGTGGGAATCACACCGAGGAATTTCAGTGGTGCTCTTTCCATGAATCCGGCTGAGCTGTTCGTCCCCATCACGGTACCGGCCACCCTCGCTCCGGAGCTTGGGAACGATATGCTGCATCAACGGAATGCGAAGGAGTTCGTGGCGATGATGCGTCTGGCGCCCGGCGTCACCATCAATTCCGCGGAAGCCGCCCTCGACGGGATCGCGCGTCGTCTGGACGAGCAGGATCCCTTGGCGCCCCCGCGCACCGATAAAGCCAAACGGGTAATCCTGGATCCGGCGGGTACCCGATGGCCAATCCCGCGAAATGTGCGACCGGCGATTGTCGGGTTCTATGCTGTGTTGATGGGGATTGTTACGACGATCGCGTGCTTGAACCTGGCAACCATGCTGCTTGCGCGGGGCGCCAATCGCCGCAAGGAACTGGCTATTCGGTTGTCCATCGGGGCCAGCCGATTTAGGCTGCTCCGGCAGATGGTCAGTGAAGGCATTCTACTTTCGCTGCTGGGCGGCGCAGCGGGGTTCGCGCTGGCGTATGGTCTTTCGGTATTGAACTCGCAAATCCGCCAGCCAACCGGAGCGCCGCTCGCCCCCGATCTTGCGGTGGATTGGCACGCAGCCATTTTTGCGTTTGCCCTCGCAGTGGTGTGCGGCATCGGCCTTAGCGTGGCGCCCGCCCTGCAGGCAACGAAGACCGATGTGGCGCCGGCGCTCAAAGATGGCGCGGCGCTGCAGTTGTCCGGTTACCAGCGTTTCGGACTACGCAACCTGGCCATGGGAGTTCAGGTGGCCGGGTCGCTCATGTTGCTGCTCACAACAGGCTTCCTGGTGCTTGGATTCGCGAGATCAAACAGCGCTGAAACCAAATTTGATCCGAAGACGATGGTTCTGGCGTCCATCGATCCGGTGCGCGACGGCTACGCGCCCGAAAAAGCGCAAGCTCTGTTCGAGAAACTTCCCGAACGGCTCAGAAACTCGGGTACAGTGCGCAGCTTCGCCCTGGCGGCACAGCCGCCCTTCTCGGTTGATGATGGAGAGGCCCAATTGACTGCGGAGGAAACGCACGAGTCTTCGCGGGTGCAGAAGTCAGTGGTCAGGCAAACTGTGGGCGCGGGCTATTTTGCTGCGTTAAACGAGCCGGTGCTGGCTGGCAGGGAATTTGAGGAGGCGGATCAACGGATCGAGTCGCGTGGGGCCGACGAAGCAAAAGCTGGCGGAGCGGGGGTCGTTGCGTTACCCGATGTTCTTTTGCCTGTAGTTCTGAACGAGAGCGTCGCTCGCGGACTTTTCGGAAATGGCAACGCGCTTGGGAAGCGGGTTCAGGATGCGAGGCAATCCTATGAAGTGGTCGGAGTGGTCCGTGATTTAAAAAATGGAGTCGGAATGATCCAATCCATTTATTACGTTCCGCTGACGCCGCGTGATTTTGCACGGCCTCCGGCCGGCGGCATCACCATTCTTGCGCGTTCGGATGCGGGCATGGATACGCTGAGTGGTATTCGGAGCGTGGTGGCTTCGATCGATCCGCATCTGACCCTCTTCAATGTGCAAACCCTCAACGAATACCTGGAGCTCAGCCGTTACGCCGTTAGGTCGGCTTTGCGCACCTACGCGGGCATTGGGCTGTTCGGCCTGGTGCTGTCGGCCATCGGGCTCGCCGGAGTCACGGCCTATGCGGTTGCGCAACGGCGCAGGGAGATCGGAATTCGCATGGCGCTGGGCGCGCGTAAGGGACAGGTGCTGCGGCTGGTGCTACGCGAAGGCACCGCTCTGATCGCCGTAGGAACCGTGCTTGGATTTCTGGGTGCGGTCGCGATGGCAAAGCTACTTTCTGCGCTGACCAAAGAATTTTCCGACGCGTTTAAGTTCGGGACAGACGATCCGCGCTTGCTCGTCGGCGCGCCATTGCTGCTGGCAGCGGTAACCTTGCTCGCTTGTTACGTCCCAGCGCGCCAGGCGGCCAAAATCGATCCGCTGAAGGCACTGCGACAGGATTAGAGTCTCTCACTGCTGCGATCAAGATTTAGGTGGCAGCCTTTGCGAAGCGCGCCACCCGATTTCGGCCCGCCTCGCTAACGAATAATTGGCCTCTTATTTCTCGCCACTAGCCTGCATTTCTCACCAGGGGTTGAGGAACGCGGTGATCCTAGGTTGAAAAAGGTTTGGAAAGGCCGTTCTTTCATGGCATAACTGCGTTATCGAAGCGTAGTTGTAGCCGTGCGGAGACGGC
>JBAVYX010000239.1:0-11502 GCA_049588475.1 Silvibacterium sp.
CTCCGCCCTCAAGCGCGGCGAAACCCTCTTCCTCATGGCCGCCGACAACATGCCGGGATCGACATTCAATGAGGGCAACAATATCTCGGTGTGCATCGAATGCGAGAGTGCCGAAGAGATCGAAGCCTTCTTCAAAGCTCTTTCGGCCGGTGGTGAAGTCACCCTGCCCTTGCAGGACATGTTCTGGAATGCCCGCTTCGGCATGATCCACGACAAGTTCGGCATCCACTGGATGCTCAACTTCTCACTTCCCAAACAAGCCTAGCTTCACGCCTGTGTGAGGCACACGCCGCTTCCCTGCCTCTCAGATGAAACGTTTTTGAACAGAGCGCACTATTCTCATGTTCGCCTCGATGGGCGAACGGAAAGGAGCCCACAATGGCACTCAAATATACCCTCGTTCGCGAATGTCTCAACAATGTCACCGATGTCGGTGGCCTCTGGCAGATCGAGGGAGGCAAGGTATTGCAAAAAGAGGTACAGGTGGCCAACTACTCCAGCGTGAAACGGGTGAGCTGTGGCACACAGCAACAGAACACTGCGATGCTCTGGGTAACACTCTTCTTCCTGAAGGGTGCTCCGCCGCAAAACATAACTCTGCATGGCGCCCATGATTTCAGCAGCGGTGGCGAGATCGGCAGCGTGAGCGCTGCTTCGACGGCCTTTGCCGCCCATATCGGGAAGCAATTTAAACGCGTAGTCAACACCCTGACCATCGGCTAGCCGAATCTGCGACTGCAGGGAATGTATAAATACCGGTAGACGATGGATGACTATAGCCGCCGTGCCGTCACCGCCGCCCTTGCCGTCGCCCGCGGCCTTGGCCTGCAGTGCAGCGATCATGCTGAACTCGTCGCCGATGGCAGCAATGTGCTGGTGCATCTTGTGCCCTCGCCTGTTGTCGCGCGTGTGGCCACAACCACTGCACTGGTTCGCAAACCTGCGCAGTGGTGGCTCGCGCTCGATCTCGATCTGGCCGGATATCTTGCCGCTCGTGACTTTCCCGTGGTGCCGCCGTGCCGGGATCTACCCCCCGGTCCGCACCAGCACGATGGTTTCGCGCTGACCTTCTGGGAGTTCGTCGAGCACGATCGCAACTATATAGCCGGCGCGAACGAAACGGGCCGCTTTCTGCGCGATCTGCATGGGGCCTTGCGCGGCTATCGCGGCGCCCTGCGGCGTTTGAGCCCGTTTGCGGAGATCCCGCAGTGGCTCGACGAGATCGCGGCGTGGAATACCGTCGATCCTGCGGATATCGCCATGCTTCGCCGCGGATTTGCCGTGGTCTCAGCCGAGATTGAAGCGCTGCGGCTGCCCGAGCAACCCCTGCACGGCGACGCACACAAGAAGAATCTCCTGAAGACCCGCAAAGGCCTCGTATGGACGGATTTTGAGGATGCCTGTTGTGGGCCGATCGAGTGGGACCTCGCCTGTTTCGTTCGCACATCTCTTGAGCCCGGGGAGGTCGCGCTGGCGAGTTACAGCGGCCAGTTGGATCCAGCTCGCCTGAAGCCGTTTTTCGCGGCCCGCGATCTTCAGGGAGCAGCATGGGGGGCAATACTGTCCACACGTTTTGCCGATCGTAAGGAGCGCGCTGCAGAGTGGATGGCTATAACCCGCTCCCGGTATGGCTAGAACTGGTCTCATGCATCGTTTTTTGGCTTCGGCCGGAAGCCTTCGATGGCGGTCTCACACGTGGCCTCACCGGCGGCGAGAGATTTATGAGACCGGTTCCAGCGTTCCTGAACGAAACGCCTGTAGCTCAGGCTGATTCCTCGCCGAGTTTCTGCCCTGTCTTCCACACCAATCAGGCGTATTCTCATCACCATGGTGCGGATGACGGTGCTGGCCAGCGGTTCCCGGGGCAACAGCACGGTTGTCTCCAGCACACGCACGCGAATTCTTGTGGATGCGGGCGTGTCCTGTCGCGAACTTTTCAAGCGCATGCTGGCAGCGGGTGAAGATCCCCGGACCCTCGATGCAATTGTTGTGACCCATGAGCATCAGGATCATGTGCAGGGGCTGGCGGTGACAGCGCGCAAGCTGGGCATCCCAGTCTACTTCACCGAATCAACCCATCGCGCCTGGATTCGCTGGATTACACCGCGCAAACGCATGACGTATGCCGACTGGCTGGCCGAGCGAAAGCAGCAGGCGGCGCAGGCGGCCGCGCCCGTAAATCCTGACATTGAAGACTCCGAGGCGTTCGAAGAGGAGCAGGAGACTCTCTGCTCGGACGAAATGAAGGTCAAAGCGGACCCTGCCACACTGCCGGGAGTCGAATACTTTTCCGCCGGGCAGGCGTTTTCCGTGGGAGACATTGCGGTCATTCCGTTCACCATTCCGCATGACGCCGCCGACCCTGTCGGCTTCGTTTTTGAGGCGGAGGGAGCGAGGATCGGACTGGCGACCGACCTCGGCTACATACCTTCCCATGCGGCCATGCGCCTTCGCAGGTGTGACGTTCTGATGCTCGAGTCGAATCACGACCTGGATATGCTGCGTGACGGGCCGTACCCATGGTCGGTGAAGCAGCGAGTGATGTCGCGGGTGGGGCATCTTTCGAATCACGCCGCCGCGGAATTTCTGGAGAATGGCTACGACGGCCAGGCCGCATATGTGATCCTGGCGCATTTGTCGGAAAGCAACAACCTTCCCGAGCTCGCACGGATTTCAGCGGAGCGCGCCTTACGGGATCGAATGAGCCTACTGGGTAACCGGTTGTTACTTGCGACTCAGGACGGGCCAATGGCATCTATTGTTCTGTAGGCGAAGTGATTTATACTAGGGGTAACGCCACCCGCACGCGCTGAATTATCGAATTGTCTGGAAAGTTTCCGGACAAATGGTACTATTTGGCAAGCTGGGGCACAGGAATCGCGAGTAACGATGGCAGAGTGCACCGATCAAGTCGTGGGCGACATTCTTTCGAGTTGGCGCTACGATATTTCCGGAATTTCCCCGGAGATGCGTACCGACTACGAAGAGCACCTTCGACTCTGTGACCATTGTGGGCGTCGTCAGCGTCTTCACCGGACCATCGACGTTACCCTCATCGGAATCAGTACCCTCTCTATCCTTGCGTTCGTCTTTGCGCTGGCGGTCATTCATCACTTAGAGCCATTGCGCAACTGGGCGCTCGTAATGCACCTCGAGCACCGCTATGTAGCCCTGACATTGCAGACAGCGGCAGCGCTGGGGTTGCTGGTTTCTCTCCTCTCCTGGGTGCTGGTGGCCGTGGCCACTCCCGCTCCGGTATACATTACCGGTGTTGCGCTAGCGCAGGCTCGCGTGCTACAGGAACACATTCCGGAAGAACTGGGCGGACGTTCGCCGCGGAATGTCGCGTAACGCGGGAAGCCCCCTTGGACTCCTCAAAAACTGATCTTTCTTTCTACCCGGCCTGAAACTGTCTTAGCTCTCGGGGATTTGTCTGGCCCGCGGTGTAACGTCGAGGGTGCCGGTCAGCTCACTCACGCGCTCGATCTGATGGCGCGTACACCACTGTTCCAATCCTTTGGCGATGCGCTCAACGGCGCGTGGGTCGGCATAGCTGGCCGTACCCACCTGCACGGCGGTTGCGCCGGCGAGCAGGAACTCGACCGCATCCTCAGGCGAAAGAATTCCCCCCATGCCAAGTATGGGTATCGTTGCCGCACGGGCGGCGTCCCAGACCATTCGCACTGCAATCGGCTTGATTGCCGGTCCGGACAGACCAGCTGTAACGTTGGCGATCCGGGGTCTGCGCGTCTCCACATCGATGGCTAAGGAAACAAAGGTGTTTACCAGCGATAGCGCGTCGGCGCCGGCGGTTTGCGCGCATCGCGCTAACTCCCCGATCGAAGTCACGTTGGGCGACAGCTTAACGATGAGCGGCCGTTTGGCGATCTGTTTCGTGCGCCAGACCAGTTCGTCCAGCGTGACCGGATCGGTTCCGAAGGCCATGCCACCGTGGTCTGTATTCGGGCAAGAGGCATTCAGCTCGTAGGCGGCGATGCCTTCGGCGTCATTAAGCTGGCGGATTACTTCCAAGTAATCGGTCACCTGGTTTCCGAAGACATTTGCGATGACGGCACACTGTCGATAACGCCGCAGTTCGGGCAGCTTTTTTTCGATGAATGCCTTCACTCCAATGTTCTGCAGGCCGATGGAGTTCATCATTCCGGAGGCCGTCTCAATCAGCCTCGGAGGTTCGTTGCCGGCCATAGGTTCACGCGACAGCCCTTTGGTGACAAAGCCGCCGATGCGCTCCAGCGAGACGATCTCCTCGAACTCGATCCCATAGCCAAAAGTGCCGCTCGCCGCCAGCACCGGGTTCGTCAGCTCAATCCCCGCGAACTGCACGCGCATATCTGTCTTCACGGATGGGTCTCATCTGCTGTCCTCTTGTGCGCGGTATGTGCGTGTGCAGGTACAGCTTTGTGTGCGGGAACGGGTTTCGGATAAACGACCGCGGAGGCCGGTCTGAAGGACTGCGTGAGAATATGCCCTATGGAAGCGGATGGCTGATTGATGCCGAGAAGCGAGGCAAAGGTAGCGGCGATGTCGACCGGTTCGACGCGTCCGTGATAGGTTCCGGGGGCAAAGGGCGCGCCGTAGAGTGCCAGGGGCACATGGCGATCATAGGAGTAGGGCGTGAAGTGATTGGTCCCACCAGAGCCGTAGCTTTCTATCTGAAACGCCTGGGGGATTACCATGACGTACCAGCCTCCGTTCGACGTGTAGCTGTGCTCGATGAGTTGGCCAAAGGAGCTATTGGGTAGCTGAGACTGCGCCATTTGCTGGCGAGTGTAGCTGCGAAAGAGGCCGGGTGTAGGCGGCAGCCTAGTGGTGGCCGGGCTGGTAGATTCGTCGGGGGCGATCAGGCTGGCGAAGGCGGCCGGGATAAAGTTCTGCACGGCCTGCTCGGCTTCCTGCTCATTGATTCCGGCACGCTCGAAGGCTGGCTGATTCAGCGCTAGATAAGGAAGGGACTGCCGGGGCATCATGTAGTCAATTTTTTCTCCCGGCGAGAATTTCTGATTGATGGCAAAGTTCAGATTCTCAACTAGCTTTTTAAGGTCAATCGTTGCGGCATTCAATCCAAGCTTGGCCGCATTTGCTGGAACAGGCGCGATACCGTGGTCGGCCGTTAGCGCGATCCATACGTTGCCCAGGCCGCCTTCGACATTCTTGTCGAGCCAGGTGAAGAAGCTGTCAAAATCGACATCGACGGCATCGACCATCTCGCGCTGCTCCTCGGAGTCGGGCCCGACTTTGTGCCCTAGAATATCCGTAGACGAGATGCTCAGCGTAAGGACATCCGTGGTGGCGTGCCTGCCGAGTTCCGCGCCGGTGATGAGAGCCTTGGCGAAGTCCAGTTCATAGCTGACCGCGGCCGGAGTCGCTCCTACCACTCCATAAAAATTCTTCGTGTCGGCTGGAGCCTTTGCCTCCTGCAGCGCCTGAGCGATGCGCGGGCCGTCGTCGAAGCTTTGAACCCATACGGGAAGCTGCTGCATGTAGAAGGTAGAGGTAATGAACCGCCCCGAAGCCTGATCGATCCAGAACGCTCCATTGGCCGTGGCGCCCGCGGTAAGAATAGCGGCGCGGTCTTTGAGCGAGATGCCGTACAACTGGGATGCGCCGAGCGTATCCAGTCGCAACTCGTCGCCCACCGTCGAGGCCAGCAGGTTACGCGGCGACGAGCCGGGCGTAGTCTTCGCGCCCGCCGGCATCCCGACGAGCGCGTAGCGCTCGTCTTCAACTGAAGAAACTGGGTGATCCTTGCTTCGCGAGAGGTCCCACCACTCGTTGCTCCCGATGCCGTGCCCGTCGGTGTAAGCCCCGGTGCCGATGGTGGAGTGGCCGGGAGCCGTCTCAGTGTTCGCATAGCCGAAATAGCAATCGGGAAAGTTAGCGCCGTGGTCGAGGAAGAGCTTAAAGCCGCGGCCTTTAAAGTCTGCGCGATAGCGCTCCAGGTAGTCTGCGCGGAACTGGTCCAGCACCAGGATCACGACCAGCTTGGGGTGAGCGTCATACGCGTTCGCGATAGCGCGCGGAGTCGACGCGAGCACAAGAGCGCAGATCGTAATCAGGGCAAAAAAGCGCTGGAGGATGGCCATGGCATTTCCAGTATCGCAAGGAACGGCGCGAGCAGTCTAAAGGATCAGCGCGAGCACTCGAAACTTTCTCAGCCTGGTAGGGCGGACATGTGCACGGATCGACACCAGCGCCCGCGAGCGTATCTTTCAACGCTCCACAGGCTGGTTGATCTGTATCAGAGGTTCCACATCGGTGAATTTGGGAATATCTTCGAGAATTTCGTTCCCGGCAGCGGCGAATGGGGCCTGCATGTCTTCAATTGAAGTAAACGTCGATTGGAGATCAGTTCGAAGCCGGACGGCCGCCGCTCAACGCCTCCTTCCCGCGCACGATATCTATCCCCTCCAGGCCCTTCCCCGCCCAACGGGACTTTACCAGGGGAAGGTGAGTCTGCGCATAGTAGTCATGGTCGAACCAGGATTCACCGGTCTTCGCATCGAGGACAGATACGACAATCATGGAAAGAATCGTACCGAGGGTCGCGTGCTAGCTGTATCACAGCTTATAAAACAAAGGGAGCGGGCACCATGCCGAAGTTTGTCATTGAGCGGGGAATTCCGGAAGTCGGTAAGCTGTCGCCTGAGCAACTAAAAGTGATATCTCAAAAGTCATGCAACGTACTGCGGGAGTTGGGTCCTCAGATCCAATGGATCCACAGCTATGTCACCGATGACAAAATATACTGCGTATACATTGCGCCGGACGAAGACACGGTGCGCCAGCATGCTCAGGAGGGCGGATTCCCCGCCAACCGGATCTCGCAAATTCGATCGATCATTGATCCGACAACCAGCGAGTGAGACCGCGGGCGTTCTTCGGCCGGTGGTGATAACCTCAAATTGAAATGGCTTTTTCTCTGCGTTCTCTCGGCGCGGTCCTATTCCTGCTTGCTTCTGCTGCGCTCCAACCTCTCTCTTTCGCACAATCCTCACCCTTACCTATGCCTCCTCGACTCGCGGCCCAGCCGTTGCTGCCTTCCAGCTTTGCGGGATGGACGGCAACCGCGCCGTTGACGATAGGCACTGCTGCCGAGGGAGCCGACCCGGCAAACGCTGACGTACTCAAAGAGTATGGCCTGAAGGATTTTACCCTCGGTGAGTACACACGCGGCAGCAACCATATCACGCTGCACGCGCGGCGCTTTGCCGATGCCACCGGCGCATACGGAGCGTTCACCTTCTATCGCCGTCCCGGAATGCATGCCGAGGACATAGGTAAGGGCGCGGCATCCGACGGCAACCACATTCTGTTCTGGACTGGCTCAACTGTGATCGATGCTGTCTTCCAGAAAGCTCCCGACCAAGCCGCGTTGAAAGAATTGGCTGCCGCCATACCGCCCGCAGCGGGTTCCGAAGGTATTCCGCCCAATCTTCCCCACTATCTTCCCGTTCAGGGACTCGACGCAAGCAGTGTGCGTTATGCGATTGGGCCCGCGGCATATGCGCACACTGGCAGTGTGTTGCCGCCAGGGCTTGTGGATTTCAGCCGTGATGCGGAAGCAGTGACCGCCCAGTATGCAGCGCACGAAGGCAAAGGAACCTTGACTGTGATCGAGTATCCCACGCCGCAGATCGCGGTGGAGCGAGCCAAGGCTATCGAAGCGCAGATCAAACAGGGAGCGGCTGTCGAAGGCAACGTGGCCGCACTCGGCGTGCATCGCAGCGGACCGCTGGTGGCGGTGACCAGCGGAAACTTTTCGAGCGATGAAGCGCACGCTCTGCTCGCGAATGTGAAATACGACGCCGAGGTGACCTGGAATCACACCGAGGGCTACGTGAGCGAAGTAAAGAAGACCGCTCGCCTGCTGCTCGGCATTTTGTACCTTACCGGCATTCTCGGCGGGGCCTCGATTCTGCTCGGGCTGTTCCTTGGCGGAGGCCGTGCGCTGGTGCGCAGGCTACAAGGCAAGCCCGTCTCTTCGTTGAATGACGACGATTTCATTAGCCTGAAGCTGGAAAACTGAGCCGGGTCGATTGCCCCAGTACTTGTGCATTATCCTGGCTAACTTGCTCAAAAATAAATGATTGCCGCTTGCTTCGGCATCGCCGTAGACGAACAAATGACGAACATAAGTTGAAAATTTACCTTTTGGAAGCCCCCCTTAACTGACTGATTCATAACCATTTAAATGTGTCAGGATTTTGCCTTGACACCCCTTCCCCCCAACCATACTATTTCGCCAGAAAGTTCTGATGGCTTTGCCTCCGTTGGAACTATTCTCCCAAAAAGAGAGGAGCCGCCCTGTTGCCGGGCGGCTTCTTTCATCTTCAGCGGGACTCTTTTCTGTCTCCGGCGACAGCGTAGGGATGCTCGAATGGTCCTAAAAAATCCATCAGCGCCGGACGTATGGCTCCTGCTCGCGATGCTGCTGGTCATCTTGCTGCACCCCATCCTCGATCATGGCGACCTGCGCCGACTCCTCCTGACTGGATTGACGTTTGTACCGGTAGTCCTTGCGACTATCCGCCTTACGCAGACCAAACGATATGTGCATCCCGCGGTTCTCTTAATGTCGGTCACATTCTTCTTTGGAGTGATCTGCATCTTCTTCCCGAATCCGGTGTTGCTCGCGATCAAGTGGGGATCGCTGGCCGCATTCTTCGCGCTCACGGTCGTCGGCCTCTTCACCTACCTCGCGAATGCTCCCGCCATCGCGCGCCCCCATCTTTATACCGCGATCACTGTCTACCTTCTGCTCGGAATGATGTGGTTTGCTGTCTACGCTGCACTTGATGCTGTGTCTCCGGGCGCATTTCAGCATAGCAATAACACCGCGGCGGACCGCCAAAGCGAGCTCTTGTACTTCAGCCTGGTGACCCTTACGACCGTCGGCTATGGCGACATCATCCCCCTTCAGGACGAGGCACGCATGCTCGCCGCCCTCGAAGGCGTCACCGGCGTTCTCTACATCGCAATCACCGTTGCGATACTGATCAGCGCATTCAAGCGCACGACGAGAGCACCCTAAAAAAGAGACATGGGAAGCAATCCCGAGGCTTCGAAGCGGCCAGACCAGGGCCGCTCAGACGCGAAGGAGCTAATAGCAGTCTCGACTTGCTTGTCCTGCAAGAATCGGATAGTGACACACCGCATGCGCGCAGTAAAGTTGCCTCATGACCCACCCACTCGACAATCCCATCTGGACGGCGCTGACCACGACTCAGATGCACTGGGCCCAGACCTCCGCCCTCGCGCGCAGATTCCCTGCTGAAATTGGTCCGCTTGCAGCCTTCGAAACGCCCACCCGTGAGGCATACAAATCGCTGGGCGAAATATTTCCCGCCGGCGAAGTCGCCGCGCTATGTCTCGATGCGCCTCCCGAACTGCCTGCGACGTGGACCCTCCTAGAGCTGGTACCGATGCCGCAGATGATATACACGCCTTGCAGATTGCCACCGCGAGCGACTGATTTCATCGAACTTACCGCCGCCGATGCGCCGGAGATGCTCGCGCTTGCTATGCTGACCAAACCCGGTCCATTTGGTCCACATACAGGCGAACTCGGCGACTACATCGGTATCCGCAAAGAAGGAAGGCTGGCCGCCATGGCCGGCGAGCGGTTGCGTGCTCCCGGCTTCACTGAGGTCAGCGCCGTCTGCACTCATCCAGATCATCTCGGTCACGGCTACGCCACTGGGCTCATGGTCGAGATCATGCAGCGCATTCTCGCCCGCGGCGAAACGCCGTTCCTTCATGTCCGCGGACAGAATCACCGCGCAATCGATCTCTATCGCCGCCTGGGCTATGTCGACCGTCACATCTTCCAGCTCGCCATCCTGCGCGGGAATGCTTGCTAACCGAGTTTGCTCCATGCTGTTCGTAGCTAATTAAAATGTCCGGTTTTCGTAGCAAGTGAAATGTCCGGTTTGTTGAGTTTAGCCAGCAGCCGTCGTAGCTGTGGCAAAGTGGGAATCCCGCGTAGTTTGCGGGATTTCCAAGCGAGGTGGGAAAGTCCGCTTTTGGACTTTTCCCCGGAGCGTCTTTTCCACAGCTTGCGCGGTCGAAGGTATCGTTATCGGCATGCCCTGGCTGGTGTAATGCACCAGCCGCCGTGGCCCATGAGTGATGCTCAGAGTGCCGTCCAGATGCTGGTGAACGATGACCTTGTAGCCAGTCAATGTGCCCCGCCAGCTCACCTTGTCGATCTGCAAGGTCAGGTTCTGAAAGCTGACAGTGTTGTCGCGGGCTACGGTGCGCTCGAACTGCAGCGACAAGATCAGGTCCAGATTGCGCCGTGGGCTGGCCGTAAAGGCCGTGCCGCGCTGGCCAGCGGGTACCTGAAAGCGGAGGTTGAATTCGGCTACATAGTGCGCGTGCAGGAAATGATTTGCCTCTGCCAGGGTAGTGATTTTGTGCAAGCGCAGTTCTTGCGGCAGCCGGCCCTGCCAAGTTCCGAAGTTGCGTTCCGAGCGGCCACGCGCCTGTGGCGAGTAAGCCGGAATCATGTGCACGCCGAGTTCGCGCAGAGCCCTTCCTAGCTGCGTCACTTGATGCGGATCTACCTTGCCGCCGGCCTTGGGAGTAAGCCAAAAATGGCTGCCCCGGTCCGAGTACAAGGCGCAGAACAGCCCCTTGCGTTCGACCACCTCGCGTATCGCCGCCATGACCGTAGCGGTCGATTCCTCCTCCACCAGCTGCGCGTAATAGATCTCGCTGGTGGCATCATCGAGAATCACGATCAGGTCGTACCAGCGCTCATCCTGAAACCACTGATGGCGGCTGCCGTCTATGTGCAACAGCATGCCCGGCACCGGCCGCCGTTCGCGCCGTCGGCGGTGGACACCACGTTTGCGCCCCTTGGCTACCAGCCCGGCGCCCTGCAGGGCAAGCTTTACCCAGGTGTAGCTCAATTCGATCCCATGCTCCTCGCGCAGCTTCTCGTGGAAGTGGCGCACGTTCAGGTCGAAATACTTCTCCCGATAAAGCCCCAGCATCCGCTCGACTTGTTCCATGGGAACACGCCTGACGCTGGGCTTGCCCCGTCGCCGATCCATCAGACCGTCGTAGCCCTCTTCTTCATAGCGTTCGCGCCAGCGACGCATCTGCCGGTCGCTGATACCGATGATCTCCGCCGCCTGCCACCACCTGATCTTCTTCGCCATCGCCCGCAAAATCACTTCCTGTACCTTCATCGCCCGCTCCACTGCGGCCCTCGGATAGCTCTCCACGCTCGTTCGCATGGAACCATCCTCGCCGCACGCTAAGCGGTGGAGTCGAGGTGTGACGCGGTGGTTTAGGCCCAGCCTAGCCGTTTGCCGACCCTTTCGTCTGTCGGTGCCTCACGAGCTGTACCGTGCTTCCGTTTTCACACCCCGCTCATCGAACCGGACGTGCGCAATTAACGCATCCGGCTCTCGGAGAAAGACTCACGCGCTCGCCCACGGAAAGCTGTTCGTCCGCTTTGTCAGACGGACTAAG
>JBAVYX010000240.1:0-21383 GCA_049588475.1 Silvibacterium sp.
ACATGCTCCTGAGGTGTATCCTCGGAAACTGTTCCCCGGAATTCAAAAGGACGGGAGATATCGATGGCGGACCATTCTCACACCCACACACACGACGATGTCACTCATACGCATGAGCATTCTCATGACGACGGTCACCATGATCACACGCATCCTAATCCGCGGCCTCCAGGCACAAAGCACAGCCATGAACATACGCACGAAGGTTTGACGCACTCGCATTCCCACGCGCATAACGACCACCACGACCACACCCACGAATAAGGAGCAACCTAAGAGGGTAGTTGACGCCGCTCGGCTGGCAGAAGGCTTGGAGGACCTCCAAGGTCAACCCCGGCCCCTCCGCGTATCCATGGTGGCGTCGTTACGACGAAAAGATAACCAGCTGCGAATGCTGGCGCGATACTCCCGAACTGCATCGAATTGAGACGGGAAGCATTCGCTTTACTTTGGCCGGACTGTGTTGTGCCGGGTGGATGATACAGGCCCACACAAGTACAGCCGCCATTCACACGACGAGAAAATGATTCAACAGGAGAAGAAACGAATGAAGAGAGCAATTTGGACCGTGGCTTCCTTGGGCCTGCTTACACTCTTGGTCACGATGGCGCCGGATATTCGCCGTTATCTCAGGATGAGATGCATGTAGTTGGCGTAGCGGGGCGCATGGCGGTAATTCTTGGAACGAATCGCCATCGTGCGGATTTTCTAAACGACTCGCCTTGCGTAAATCGAGTGTGAGGCCCAAGATGGACGCGTGAATTTTCTATGCCCGCCGCACACCGCGTTGAGAGGTAACCATCGTCATCATGGGACCTGTTAGACGATCGGCTCCCAAGTCGCCGCCCCTTCCAGAAATTGAAGTCTTATGGATCACCGCGGGCCTTGGCTGTGATGGAGACACGATCGCCGCGACAGCTGCCACCCAGCCCAGCATCGAGGACATCGTGCTGGGGAACCTCCCGTGGATTCCCCGGGTACATTTGCACAATCCGTTTCTTGCACCCGAAGTCGGAGACGACTTCATGGAGCGCTTCCACCTGGCGGCAGCGGGCAAATCCAATCCTTTTATTTTGGTGATAGAAGGCTCTGTCCCAGACGAAACGAACAAAAACGAGGGCTACTGGGCATCTTTCGGTACAGATCGGGCGACAGGCCAGCCAATTACAACGTGTGAATGGATCGACCGGCTGGCACCAAAAGCCTGGGCGGTGATTGCCACCGGAACGTGCGCGACTTACGGCGGGATCCACGCAATGGAAGGCAATCCGACAGGATGCATGGGTTTGCCGGACTATCTGGGCTGGAAGTGGCGTTCGAAAGCAGACATTCCGATCGTTTGCATCCCCGGCTGTCCGGTCCAACCTGATAATTTCACGGAAACGCTCCTTTATCTCCTTACCATGGCTGCCGGACGCGCTCCCATGATCCCGCTCGACGACGCTCTGCGTCCCACGTGGCTGTTCGGGAGTACCGTCCATGAAGGCTGTGATCGCGGCGGCTATTATGAGCAAGCGCAGTTTGCGGAAGAGTATGGGTCACCGCTTTGCATCGTGAAACTCGGATGCTGGGGACCGGTTGTGCAGTGCAATGTGGGCAAGCGCGGCTGGATGGGTGGCATCGGCGGCTGTCCGAACGTTGGCGGTATCTGCATCGGGTGCACGATGCCGGGATTTCCGGATAAGTTCATGCCGTTCATGGATCAGCCGCCCGGCTCGCTGTTGTCTTCTGCTGCGGTTCAAACCTACGGGCGGGCAATCCATGCGTTGCGACGCTTTACGCAGGCATCTCTCAATAAAGAGCCGAACTGGCGACGAAAACGTCGTGATCCGGACAACCACAATGATGCCGGAGGGTTCTCTGATTGGGAGGCCAAGTGATTGAGCATGCGTCGTTCGGAGTGATCAATGTCGTCTTTCACAGCCGGTAAACCGATCAAAAAGACTCGGCCCGCCGCCCCCGGTGAAGAGCTACTGGATATCGGCGAAGCGGAAGCGGTTCTTCTCAATCTCGCGAGCGTATTCGCCGAATCGGACACCGTTCCCGCCCACGTCTTTGACCATTCCCCCAAAAAGAATGCCAAACCGGCGGATGGGCAAACACCAAATCTCGAAGCGAAGTATCGCGCACTCCTGGAGCAAATACCGGCGGTTGTCTTCATGGCTTACCTGGACAGGGGTATCAGCGAAGCATATGTGAGTCCCCAGATCGAGGAGGCCCTGGGCTATTCGCGAGAGGAATGGCTGGAAGACCCGGTGCGCTGGTATCAGCACATTCACCCCGATGATAAGCAGCGCTGGAGCGTGGAAGCGGCCGAGATGTTCCTCTCAGGAAAGCCGCTGCGATCCGCATACCGAGTAATCGCGCGCGATGGTCGTGTTATCTGGTTCCATTGTGACGCCAGAATGAAGCGGCAGGAGGACGGTCGTCCCTGGTTTATTCATGGCGTCGCATTTGATATCTCAGATATCAAACGCATTGAAGAACAGCTACAGGAAGAGCGCAATTTTGTTTCAACGATCCTGGATACAGTGGGAGCGCTGGTCGTCGTCCTCGATGGCGAAGGCCGTATTCTGCGGTTCAATCCGGCGTGCGAACTCACAACCGGATATTCGATGGAGGAAGTTCAGGGAAAATGTGTCTGGGACCTGTTTCTTTTTGCAGAGGAGGCCGACCGCTTCAGGACCATCTTCGAAGTCATGCGCACGGATCTTCTTCCTCACGACTATCAGAGCTCCTGGATGACGCGGCATGGAGATCAGCGGCTGATCGCCTGGACGAGCACGCTGCTGCCGGGGAGTGGAGAAACCTCCAACTATATCATCGCTACTGGCATCGACATCACGGAACGGAAACATCTGGAAAAAGCGATTCTGGACATCAGCGCACGAGAACAGCGCCGAATTGGGCAGGATCTGCATGACGGTCTAGGCCAACATCTGACTGGGATCGCGTTCATGGCCAAGGTGCATGAAGCTAAGCTCGCAGAGAAAAACAGGTCAGAGACCGAGGATGCGGCCAAGATTGTGAGGTTGGTGAACGAAGCGATTCATAAGACCCGCGAATTGGCCAGAGGACTGCTTCCGGTAGTCTCCGATTCCCAGGGTCTGATGTCCGCGCTGGAGCTGTGGGCGGCAGAAGTTGAGGATCTCTTTGGGGTATCCTGCCGTTTCAGGTGTGAAAGGCCTGTCCTGATTGACGATGACACAATGGCCACCCATCTTTATCACATCGCTCAGGAGGCCGTGAATAATGCGATCAAGCATGGAGATGCGCAGAAGATACTGATTCAATTGACGGCCGAACATGGCCGGGGAAAACTGGCGATAAGGGATGACGGCAAAGGCATTACGGAAGGTTCCGCAGGCACTCAGGGCATGGGACTGCATATCATGAACTACCGGGCAGGAATGATTGGCGGAACTCTTGAAGTACGGCGAGACATGACGCGGGGAACGGTGGTTACCTGCAGCTTCCCTGTAAAGAATGATGGATAGCAGCTCCATGGCGGAGACGAGATCGCACACTGTCGCACGAGCCAGGAAGAAGACCGTCTTCGTCGTAGATGACCATCCACTGTTGCGCCAAGGCCTCGCGTTATTGATTAACCGGGAACAGGACCTGATGGTCTGCGGCGAAGCGGAAGAGGCGCAGGCTGCCATGAAGGCAATCGCGGCAAAGAGGCCAGACATCCTGATCGCGGATATTTCGCTGAATGGTCCTGACGGCCTGGACCTGTTGAAGAATCTCCGATCCTTGTATCCGGACCTCCCGGTGCTGATCCTCTCCATGCATGACGAGTCTATTTATGCAGAGCGCGCCCTCCGGGCCCGAGCCAATGGCTACATCATGAAGCAGGAGGCCACCGAGAAAGTCCTGGTCGCTGTGCGGCGCATTCTCAGTGGAGATATCTACCTCAGTGATCGAATGGCGAACAAGCTGCTCCACCAATACATCAGTGGGGGTTCAGGGGACATAAGTTCGCGCCTTTCCGCGCTCTCCGATCGCGAGCTTGAAGTCTTTCGCTTGATCGGCGAAGGCTGCAGCACACGCCAGATTGCCGAAAACTTACATCTGAGCATAAAGACGGTCGAAACCTACCAGGCTCATATCAAAGACAAGTTGTCGCTCCGCAGTGGACGCGAGCTTGTCCAGCACGCTATTCAAACAAAAATCAGCGAGAAGACCTCGTAAACCTGCCCGTTCCATAGCCACCTCCCATCAGCACGTATCAAGCGCCGCGTCAGGGAATCCCCTACCCATTTTGAAGTATTTATATGAACAAAAAATAGGGTCTGTCCTGCTTGTGAGTCGAAATCGCCCTCTGTTCCTATGACATGTTCGCTTGGGAAGGGCGGCGTTCAGGAACTCGCCTGCCATTTCGCGAGAATTGCATCGTAGTTTCGAGAGGAGAATCCGGGTTATGACAGCGAAAGCAGTGCCCTATGGCCGAGTTACGCAGAAAGCGCCCGCGGTAGCGGAAGTACACATTGTCTGGATCACGGCGGGCCTGGGTTGTGACGGAGATTCCGTATCGATTACAGCGGCGACGCAGCCCAGCATTGAAGATGTTTTGCTAGGAGCAATCCCCGGTTTGCCAAAAGTGCACTTGCACAATCCAGTTCTCGCCTATGAAAATGGCGATGATTTTCTCAAGTTCTGGTATCAGGCCGAACAAGGCAAGCTTGACCCATTCGTCCTAGTCGTAGAGGGCTCCATCCCTAACGAGAAGATCAAGAAAGAGGGCTACTGGGCTGCTCTGGGAACTAATCCGCTCACGGGTCAGCCGATTACAACCAACGAATGGATTGACCGTCTCACGCCAAAGGCCCTCGCTGTCGTCGCCTGCGGGACCTGCGCGACCTATGGCGGAATTCACGCCATGGAAGGCAATCCCACAGGCTGCATGGGTCTGGCCGACTACCTCGGCTGGGATTGGAAATCGAAAGCGGGACTTCCGATCGTGAATGTTCCAGGTTGTCCTGTTCAGCCGGACAATTTTATGGAGACTGTTCTATATCTCCTCTATCAAGTCGCAGGCCTCGCCCCGATGATCCCGCTCGACGATCAGTTGAGGCCTACGTGGTTGTTCGGGACGACGGTTCATGAGGGTTGCGACCGAGCCGGATATTACGAAGGGGGCGACTTCGCCACCTCGTACGGCTCCCCTAAATGCATCGTGAAGCTTGGCTGCTGGGGACCCGTGGTGAACTGCAACGTGCCCAAACGGGGCTGGATGGCGGGAATCGGAGGCTGTCCCAACGTGGGCGGCATCTGCATCGGTTGCACAATGCCGGGCTTTCCGGACAAGTTCATGCCGTTCATGGATGAGCCTCCCGGCGCGAAACTCTCCAGCACCGCCATCGGCGCCTATGGCAAAGGAATTCGGGCTCTCAGATCACTTACCAACGCGACCGTGAACAAGGAGCCCAAGTGGCGGCATCCACGTGCCGAGCTTACTACCGGCTATCACCCCAGATCCTACTAACTCACTCGAGGAGCCACCAAGATGGGCACGATTACTGCGGAACGTAAAGAAGATGCCACACAGCCAAGCCAGTTAGTAGAGATGAATTGGGATCCTATTACCAGGATCGTCGGCAGCTTGGGAATCTTCACAAAAATCGATTTCGGTAAACGAAAGGTTGCGGTGTGTCACAGCACTTCGTCGATCTTTCGCGGCTACAGCATCTTCATGAAGGGCAAAGACCCTCGCGATGCGCACTTCATCACCAGCCGCATCTGCGGCATTTGCGGCGATAACCACGCCACCTGCGCGACCTACGCGCAGAACATGGCGTTCGGAGTAAAGCCGCCACCAATTGCTGAATGGATTGTGAATCTCGGCGAGGCTGCCGAGTACATGTTCGACCACAACATCTTTCAGGACAACCTGGTCGGCGTGGACTTCTGCGAACAGATGGTGAAGGAAACCAATCCCGGCGTTTGGGAAAAGGCGGAGAAAACCGCCTCGCCGCACGCTGAACTCCACGGCTACCGCACTATCGGCGACATCATGAAGGCGCTCAATCCGTTCACCGGAGCCTTCTATCGCGAGGCGCTACAGATGAGCCGCATGACGCGCGAGATGTTTTGCCTGATGGAAGGCCGCCATGTGCATCCGTCGACGCTCTATCCGGGCGGAGTGGGTACGGTGCCAACCATACAACTCTTCACGGACTACATCGTTCGACTGATGAAATACGTGGAGTTTATGAAAAAGGTAGTGCCGTTGCACGACGACCTGTTTGATTTCTTCTACGAAGCCCTCCCTGGTTACGAAGAGGTTGGCAGGCGGCGAATTCTTCTTGGCTGTTGGGGCTCGTTCAACAATCCGGATGTCTGCGACTACACCTACGAGAAGATGACCGACTGGGGCCGCGCAATGTATGTGACACCAGGCGTGGTGGTAGACGGCGAACTGGTGACTACGGATCTAGTGAACATCAACCTCAACATTCGCATTTTGCTCGGCAGTTCCTACTACGACGATTGGCAGAACGCAGAAACCTTTGTGAAGCAGGACCCGTTGGGCAATTCTGTCGACCAGCGGCATCCCTGGAACCAGAGCACCTATCCCAAGCCGCAGAAGCGCGATTTCACGGGCAAATACACGTGGGTCATGTCTCCACGTTGGTACGACAAGCGCACCGGTGACTATCTTGCACTCGACACCGGCGGTGGTCCAATAGCGCGCTTCTGGGCGACAGCGCTGGCCGGCATTGTGGACATCGGCTACATCAAGGCGACCGGCCACAGCGTCAAGATCTATCTTCCCAAGACCATGTCGCTGCCCGAGGTCGAGCTGGAGTGGAAGATTCCCAAGTGGAGCAATGCCATAGAACGCGATCGCGCCCGTACTTACTTCCAAGCTTATGCTGCCGCCGCCGCTCTGCATTTCGCCGAACAGGCGCTCGCCGAGCTACATGCCGGCAGGACAAAGACCTGGAATGACTTCAAGGTTCCGGAAGAGGCCATCGGTTGCGGCTTTCACGAGGCGGTTCGCGGCGTGCTGTCGCATCACGTGGTAATTCGTAACCACAAGATTGCTAATTATCATCCCTATCCGCCGACACCATGGAACGCGAACCCGCGCGACATCTACGGTACACCCGGCCCGTACGAAGACGCGGTGCAAAATACACCCATCTTCGAAGAAAACGGTCCCGAGAATTTCAAAGGAATTGATATCATGCGGGCGGTCAGGAGTTTCGACCCCTGCCTGCCCTGCGGAGTGCACATGTACCTGGGGAATGGCAAGGTACTTGAGACCCACCATTCCCCGACGTTTGGTTTGCAACCTTGAGTTCGCTGCGATGCTCACACTAACCAGGTTGTGGGCGAAGTACGAGACGTGTAGGGCCTGAATCATTGTTTGTGAGGCTGCGCTCTCGTTCGATGGCGCTCAGAGAAGGAGTGGCGTGGCTGGCGAAAAAGATTTCCAGGAAAAAATCCGGCAGCTCGGCATACTAGTTGGAGAACTCGACCAGATGCCGGGCACTCGACCGGATGATAGATCGAAGGTTGCGGCACGTGAGCTGGTCCAGCTCCTCATGGAAGTCCATGGCACCGGGCTGGAGCGGATCATGGAGATCATCTTCGCATCGGGGCCATCGGGCGAAGCTCTCATCGGCAAACTCGGCCAGGATCCGATCGTCCGTAATCTGCTTCTCTTGTATTCACTGCATCCCGAAGACATGGAAACCCGTGTTCTGACGGCCCTGGAGACCGCAGGGGCGCGCCTGCGCAAATACGATACCCAGGTGGAGCTGGTCAGCATTCAAGATGGAACCATCCATGTCCGCCTCCTCACTTCGGGGCACGTTTGCGGATCAACGACGAAGAATCTGCAAGCCATCGTGGAAGAGTGCATTTACGATTTGGCGCCCGATCTAACCTCCCTCGCCATCCACGCACCTGAAGACGAGGCTTCTTCCGGCTTTGTTCCCCTGGAGAACCTGTTAAAGTATCCTGCGGCTGCGCTGGCAGTTCATGGCCTAGATCATCGTGTAGAAGTGGACGGTGCCGATTGAAGCTTAATGGCTCTTGGACGGAGAGGGACTGACCATGCCTGCCGGTACCTCCGCGCCCCGATCTGCACCTTTAGACCAGGCATTCACTACGCTCCGCCAGTTCGCGCGCCCACGGCGTCCCGTCGAACGGTGTGAGTTGTGTAGCCTCGCCGTAGCGCATCAACATCCGCATCTGGTTGAGGTCGCCTCGCGAAAGATCGTCTGTGCCTGCGAAGCCTGCGCAACTCTCTTTGACGGAATGGCCGGCGGCAAGTATCGGCGTGTGTCCCGTCGTGCTCAGCTTCTGGCTGATTTCAAGATGACGGATGCGCAATGGGACAATCTGCTGATCCCCATCAACATGGCGTTCTTCTTTCATTCGACCATCGAAAGCAGAATTGTCCTCCTCTACCCCAGTCCTGCGGGAGCCGTTGAGTCCCTGCTCCCGCTCGACGCCTGGAGTGAGGTTGTCGAAGAGAATGTGGCCCTGAATCACCTGCGGCCCGATATTGAAGCGCTGCTCGTCAACCGCGTAGGCCACGCGCACGAACTCTCCCGGGCCGAGTACTATATCGCTCCGATCGATGAATGTTATCGGCTTGTCGGTCTCATTCGCGCCAACTGGAAAGGGCTCTCCGGAGGCACCGAGGTTTGGGTGGAGATCGGTCGCTTTTTCACCGATTTAAAGTCGCGAGCCGACATCGGGGAAGCGAATGCCTAATCTGAGTTTCAGGATCGAAGACGCTGCCGTCGTCCCGTTTGCGATAGCGCCGACGCTTGCGTTTAAGCTCCGCATCACAAATGCAAATCCTGCCGAGAACATCCACACGGTTGCCCTGCGCTGCCAGATCCAGATTGACGTGACTCGCCGTCGATATAAAGCAGAAGAGCAGGCGCACATGCGCGATCTCTTCGGAGAACCCGAGCGCTGGAGCCAGACTCTGCGCAGCCTCCTGTGGACTCATGCAAGCCTGGTCGTGCCCTGCTTTGAGGGCAGCACACTCGCCGATCTCCCCATTCATTGCACGTTCGATTTTAATGTTGCCGCCACAAAATACTTCGAAGGGTTAACCGACGGACAGATACCGCTTTGTTTCCAGTTCAGCGGCACCGTGTTCTATGCGGACTCCGAAGAGGCCTTGCAGGTTGCGCCGATCTCCTGGGAGCAGGAGGCCCGGTTCAAGCTGCCCGTCAAAGTATGGCGCAACATGATGGAGTCCTATTACCCCAACAATGTCTGGCTGAATCTGCGCCGCGACGTCTTCGACCGCCTCTACCAATACAAAACGCAACATGGAATCCCCACCTGGGAACGGGCTTTGGAAAGCGTACTGCCTGTGGAAGAAACGGTGAAATCATGAATCTCGACCGCGTGGAGAAGATTGCCGAAGCCGTCCTCTACGAGGGCTACATGCTCTACCCCTATCGAGCATCGGCGGTGAAGAACCAACAGCGCTGGAACTTCGGCGTGCTCTGCCCGCCCGCTTACAGCGAAGCGCAGGCCGGCTCGGAAGCCTGGACCATGCAGACAGAATGCCTCCTGCAGGCAGATTCATCCACGCAGCTCAACATGAAGATTCGATTCTTACAGATTGTCAATCGCTCCATAGGAAAGCTCAGGCATCCTCTCCCTGCGCTTCCAACAGACAGAGAGCCCGAATTCGAAATTGTCAACAAGCTGGATGTTGGCGGACAGACTCACACGTCATGGCAGGAGGCAGTGGAACGCGAAGTAACGCCTCCCCCACTACATCCTGCCGCTTTTTCGTCCGGACAGAGTGAGACGTTTGTGTTCCCCTCCGGCAGAGAGCTTGAACGTCTGCACGACGAAAACGGCCTCATCGCAGGCATCATCTTGCGCGAGTGGGAGACGCTCTCTGGCTCGGTCGAGATCAATTCGAAGAATTGCCCGCACGGCGTAACCAAAATTACCGTGCGCCTGCGCAACCTTACTTCGACCGAGACTTCAGACAAATCCGGGCAAGAACAAACTCGTGCCGATGCTCTGATGTATTCGCTCGTCTCCGTACACACCATCCTAAGTGCGGAAAACGGCCAATTCGTCTCCCTGCTCGATCCTCCCGAAGATTTGCGGAGTCTCGCAACCGAATGCTGCAACGTCGGAACCTGGCCCGTTCTGGCTGGCGACGAGGGCGATCGGGACATTATGTTGTCGTCGCCGATCATACTCTACGACTATCCCCAGATTGCTCCAGAGAGTCCCGGCAGCCTCTTTGACGGAACCGAGATCGATGAGATCCTCTCCCTGCGTATCCTGGCCATGACCGACGAAGAGAAGCATGAGATGCGGCAATCGGATCAGCGCGCCCGCCAAATACTCGAACGCACTGAAAGCATGCCGCCAGAACAATTCATGAAGCTTCACGGCGTAGTGCGGGGGCTGCATCCCGTGAGCACGGATACGACCCGGGAGGCACGATGAACCAGTGGGAGTGGCAATTGCTCGAAGACAAGACACTCGTCGATCACCTGTTGATCTCGGGCGTGGAAGTAAGAACGGGTGATCGCGTACGACTTTTTCCCCGCAAGGGCGGAGACATTCTGGATATCGCGCTGTATGGGCAGATCGCGACGATCGAGAGCATTGAGCAGGATTATGAAGGCAAATCGCACGTCTGTGTGGTGCTCGATGACGACCCGGGCCGCGACATGGGATTGCTTCGCCAGCCGGGCCATCGCTTCTTCTTTGATCCGTCTGAGGTCGAGCCTCTCACTCCCGACCAGCAGCGCCCGAAGAACATCGCTCTGAGGCCCCGCATTTTGGTAGCCGGTATCGGCAACATTTTTCTCGGCGACGACGGCTTCGGAGTCGAAGTAGCGCAGCAGCTTGCCCAGTGCAACTTTCCAGCATCGGTGCGGGTTGCGGATTTCGGGATACGAGGATTCGATCTCGCCTATGCACTGGAGGACGGGTACGAAACCACTATCCTTATCGACGCTTTTCCCCATGGACAAGCTCCGGGCACAGTCTATGTGGTCGAGCCCGATCTGAAGGACCCCGCTGCTTCGCTCTCTCAGGTCAGCTTTGTCGAGCCGCACGCCATGAATCCGATGAACGTGCTTCGTATGGCTACTGCCATGCATGGTTCGCTGAAGCGCGTGCTGCTGGTTGGATGCGAGCCGGCGAGCTTCGGTGGCGACGATGGGCAGATGGGCTTGAGCGTTGCCGTTCAGGCTGCCGTGCAAGAGGCGGTGAAAGTAGTGGAGAGGCTCGTAGCAGAAGTTCTGAATGAAGGGCGATCGACTACGACCAGTTAGGTTTTGTAATCGAAAGGAGATGTGCCGTGGCTATGGAACTACTCGAAGCAACTGCGAACGGAAACGCAACTGACAAGGATACGCTGTACCTGCTTGGAGGCGTTGCCCTGATGATCTTCGGAGCAGGATTGATTCTTTCCAATCCCTTCGTCCGCCGTTACATGTCGCAACTCGGAGTCGGCAATTTGGCCCAGGCTGCGATGCCCGATATCGAACGGTATCTGAAACTGCGAGCAATGTAAGCGGAGATATTGCATGGATCAGATTTCGGCCGCCGCCGTGGAACTAGCTGAGAATGTAACGGATGTCTATGTCATCGATGGCCGGTCAAGCCGGTTCACAGTTAACGCCTTTGCGACCGGATTGCTTGCAGCGATGGGCCACAATCCAATCATTGGCATTCGTGACGTTAACGGCGAGATGAACTTCAATCCTGACAAACTCGAAGCCGGTTCTTTCCGGCTCGCCATCAAAACATCTTCCTTGGGCGTGCAGAACGACATCAGCGACAAAGATCGCCGTGAAATCGAGCGCCTGATGAACCAAGAGGTTCTGGAGACGGCAAGGTTTCCGGGAATCCTTTACGAGGCTCCCGCCATATCGGTGACAAAAATGTCGCACATGCTCTATTCGGCCACGCTGAACGGAAACCTGACGTTCCATGGCGTCACCCGGAGCCTACCTATCGCCGCGCGCGTCGCATTATTAGGGAGCATGCTACGGGCGTCCGGTGATTTCTCGTTGAACCAGACCGACTACAACATAAAACTGGTTTCTGTTGCCGGAGGAGCGCTCAAGTTGAAAGACGAGCTCAAATTTTCCTTTGAGATCGTGGCGCGGAAACAGGAATGAAAATGACTCTTGTGCGTATCGAGCAGCTTTCGATGGAGGAAGTGCCTTCATGTGTCTAGCAATTCCAGGCAAGGTCGTCGAGTTTGTCCCTGGCCACGCGCACCTTGGAACAGTGGAAGTGGCGGGTGTGCGCCGCAAGGTGGATTTGGGACTCCTGGAGGATGACATGCCGGTGATAGGCGACTGGGTTCTGATCCACGTTGGCTTCGCCATGACCAAAATCAGCGAGCAGGATGCATTGGAGCAGATGCATCTTCTTTACAAGCTAGGGGAGACGGAACAGGCCATGCAGGAAGTCCGCGGATACGGTCTTGAGGAGAGTGCGGAATACGCAAATGGGAAATCTTAGGCCGAGTTGAAATATTTCCCGATGAGCTAATCCGAGCGAAGCCGCGTAGAGGTTATACATGCGATATGTAGACGAATTCCGGGACCCCGAGCTGATCACGAAAGCTTCTGAGGAAATCTATCGCCTCGCCGATCCGGGCAGGCACTATCGCATCATGGAGGTTTGCGGCGGCCACACGCATGCCATCTATCGCTTCGGCCTCAAGGACATCCTGCCGTCTAACATTGAGCTGATTCACGGCCCCGGCTGCCCGGTTTGCGTTTTGCCCATGGGAAGAATTGACGACGGCCTTGCAGTGGCCAAAAATGCCGACGTGATCTTTGCCGCCTTCGGAGACATGATGCGCGTGCCCGGCACTCACGGCAGCCCCTTTGAGCACAAAGCCCGCGGCACCGATGTGCGCATCGTCTATTCGCCCGCGGATGCTCTTCAGATCGCGAGGAAGAATCCCGGCAGGCATGTCATGTTCTTCGCGATTGGATTCGAGACGACGGCGCCGTCTACTGCGCTTACGCTGATGCGGGCCAAGGCGGAAGGCATCACCAACTTCTCCGTTTTCTGCAATCACGTCACCATCATCCCTGCAATTCGAGCGATCCTCGATTCTCCTGACATGCGCCTCGACGCCTTCATCGGGCCAGGACATGTTTCCACCGTGATCGGTTGCCGCCCTTACGAATGGATCGCCAGGAACGAAGGTAAGCCGGTCGTTACTTCAGGATTCGAGCCGCTCGACCTGCTCCAGTCTATCGTTATGCTGCTTCGGCAGCTCCAGGCAGGAGAGGCGCGAGTCGAGAATCAGTACAAGCGAGTTGTGCCGTGGGAAGGCAATCGCCCTGCGCTGAAAGCGATGGCGGAAGTCTTTCAGCTCCGGCCGTACTTCGAATGGCGTGGCCTCGGATTCATTTCTCAATCGGCATTGAAGATCCAGGGCGAATATGCCGAGTGGGATGCCGAGCAGCGCTTCCCGATCCCCGGCACCCGGGTTACCGATCCCAAAGCCGCGCAATGCGGAGAAGTGTTGAAGGGCGTGCTGAAACCCGCGCAGTGCAAGCTGTTCGGCAAAGAATGTACACCCGAGCATCCGATTGGCGCGCTTATGGTTTCTTCAGAGGGCTCATGCGCAGCATACTACAACTACGAACATCGCAAGGCAGCAGCAATGGTGACCAGCATCAGCTCGGTAGCCTGAACGGAAAGGCCACAGCCGAAAACGCGTTCCCCGCTGTTCGCTTTCGTGACCAGCAGATTGAAATGTCTCACGGTGCCGGCGGCAAAGCCAGCCGCAGACTCGTCGAAGGCCTCTTTGCCCCGCTCCTATTTGAAAACTCAAGCGCGCCTCTCGGCGATGCTGCACGCGTCAAGATCGACGGTGCATCCGTTGCAATCACCACCGACAGCTTTGTAGTGAAACCTCTTAAGTTCCCCGGCGGCTCAATCGGTGAACTCGCCGTTAATGGCACCATGAACGATCTGGCCGTTTCGGGAGCGAGGGGTCAGGCGATGGTCGTCACCTTTGTTCTCGAAGAGGGACTGCCAACATCCGTTCTCGAGAGTGAAATCCGCGCCATGGCCGCCGCTCTTAGCAGAGCGGGCGTGGTCATGGTCGGCGGGGATACGAAGGTAGTCGAGCGCGGCAAAGCCGACGGGATGTACATCACAACGACCGGTATCGGCCGCTTCATGTCGCAATTGAGCATCGATGCGCGATCGGTTCGTCCCGGCGACAAAATTCTCCTCTCCGGACCCATTGGGGACCACGGCATCACCATCCTGCTCGCCCGCGGCGAGCTCGACCTGGAAGCAGACCTGTCCTCAGATACACGCTGCGTTCTGCCTCTCGTGGAAGCGATGGTCGGTGAGTCAGCTCCGGGAATCCGCTGGATGCGCGATCCGACTCGCGGCGGTGTTGCCACTTCGCTCAATGAGCTTGCCCGCGACTGTGGGCTTGGCATCGTGCTATCGGAAGAGGAGATTCCGATGCGCGACGAAGTTCGCGGGGCATGCGAATTGCTCGGGCTAGACCCGCTGCACATTGCTAACGAAGGCCAGTTTCTGGCCGTCGTCGCGCCGGAATACGCCGACGCCGCACTGAACGCTCTGAATGGCGCAGAAGGCGGTGAGGATGCAATCATCATTGGCGAGGTGCAGACCGAACCTGCCTGCGGGGTGCTGGTGACCACGCGCTACGGTGGCAGCCGGATCGTCGACATGCTGGTCGGCGATCCTCTGCCGCGCATCTGTTAGAGAGGCGGCGATGGAAACGGCCTGCAAAGTGACGGCGCAGATTGAAGAACGGCTCCTCGTGCGCAATGAGATGATCGAGGAGTTCTTCGCTCGTGAAGCTAGGCAACTGGCAGAAGCCTGTCGTGAGATGTCGGAACGCTTCCTGCACGGAGGCCGCCTGCTGGCTTTCGGCCGCGGCCCATACGCGACAGACGCGCAACACGTCTCGGTCGAATTCGTACATCCGGTCATCGTAGGAAAGCGCGCCCTTCCCGCGCTGGACCTCTCGATGGCATTTCGGCCCTGGCTCGATGCCATCCTCAGACCCGAAGACATTGTGATGGGCTTCGGCCCTCCCGAAGGTGATCCTGAAGTGCACGCCGCGCTGGCATCGGCTCATTCTCACAAAGCAATGACATTTGCGCTGCCCGGTCTCGAAGGCTCGTATGCACTTGAACCGGCCACGCAGGATCCCTTCATCCATCAGGAATTGGTTGAGATTTTCTACCACACGCTCTGGGAGACCGTGCACGTCTTCTTTGAGCATCGCGAACTCGGCCAGGACGTTGGCCAATCCGAATTCCTCTACCCATTTCTCGGTCAGAAGAAACAGGAAACCACCAATATTGTCGAAGAGGTGGCTACTTCGATCCAGATGAAGGTCCGTGATGACTCTCTGCTCCGTGCTCAACTGGCGAAAGACCAGGCCCAGCAAATTTGCAACGCTGCGCTCACCATCTATGAGCGTCTGTGGCAAGGTGGAAAACTTATCCTCTTCGGAAATGGCGGATCAGCCACCGATGCCAACGACTGGGCACTTGACTGTATATTGCCTCCCGCCGGCTATCATCCGATTCCCGCGATCTCGCTTTCCATAGAGCCGGCTAACATCACGGCGCTCGCCAACGATGTCGGCACCGAGGTGATCTTTCTGCGACAGCTGATCGCTCAGGCGCAGCCGAACGATGTCGCAATCGGAATCTCCACCAGCGGAGGATCGCGCAACATCGTGATGGCTCTGGAGGAAGCACGCAAGCGCGGCTTGTTGACTGTCGCCCTTCTCGGCTATGACGGCGGAGAGATTTACCGGCGCGGCCTCGCCGACTTTCCCATCATTGTTCGCAGCGATTACATCCCGCGCATCCAGGAAGTCCAGGCGTCCGCCTATCACGTTATCCGGGAAACTCTGGAGGTGCTCGCGAATGGCGAAGCTTGAACTTTACGGAACGGCAAGCTGTCCTTACACCGAAGAACTGCGCGAATGGCTCGAGTGGACCCGGAAGGAGTTCGTGGAGTATGACATCGAGGCCGATGCGGAGGCCCGCGAACATTTGCGGTCACTCGATAGCAGTCTCCTGACGGTTCCCATCCTTGTCGAGGATGGCAAGGTGATCCAGGTCGGATGGCGCGGCCGCGGCTGCGTTGTGGGTTCGTGGTCATGATCGCGACTGCCTGCTCCATTCGCGTGCGCGGAGTTGTGCAGGGCGTCGGATTCCGGCCGTTTGTCTACCGTCTTGCTCACGCAAATATGCTCACGGGATGGGTGCTCAATGGCGACCAGGGTGTAGAGATTCATCTGGAAGGCGCAGAGGAAGACTTGGCCGCGTTTGTTCGAGAAATGCGATTGCAGCCGCCCGCTGCTGCCAAACTCACCGAGATTGAAGTGGAATCCGCGCCATGCGAGGGCTTGAGCGAATTCATAATCCGCGAAAGCGAGCGGCGGGACCGCCCGACAGTTCGCGTTTCGCCAGATCTGCCAATCTGCGAGGAATGCTTGGCAGAACTTTTCAACCCATCGGATCGGCGATACGGCTATCCCTACATCAACTGCACGAACTGTGGACCTCGCTACAGCGTCATCCTTGCTTTGCCCTATGATCGTCCGAAGACCACGATGTGCCAGTGGCCGCTGGATGACTACTGCAGCCGCGAATATCATAACCCCGCCAATCGCCGATTCCATGCGCAACCGCTCGCCTGCCCGGAGTGCGGTCCTCGCTATTCACTTCGCGAGTACGGGGCGACGATCGATGATGGCGACGAAGCAATCGAGAATACGGCCCAACTGCTTTGTGAAGGAAAAATCGTTGCGATAAAAGGGTTGGGCGGCTACCACCTGGCCTGCGACGCGCATAATCTCGTCGCCAATCTTGCCCTTCGCGAACGAAAATTTAGGAAGGAAAAGCCCTTCGCGCTGATGGCGAAGAATCTCGATGTTGCGCGCGGTCTCGTCGAAGTATCGCCGGATGCCGAGGCGCTGCTAACATCGATCGCCCGTCCGATTGTCCTTGCGCCGAAGAAGCAGGAGCTCCCTGGAGTTGCACCCGGAAACGACGAGCTGGGAGTAATGCTGCCATATACACCTCTGCATCATCTGCTCTTTGCTGCAGACGCTCCCGATGTCCTTGTGATGACCAGCGCCAATCGCTCGAGCGAGCCAATTGCCTACGAAGATGACGATGCTCTTGCGCGGCTTTCTGGAACTGCCGACGCGTTCCTGATGGGAGAGCGCCCCATTGCGCGCCGCGTCGACGACTCTGTCGCACGCGTCGGAGCCTTCGGCCCCATGATCCTGCGGCGGGCGCGCGGCTATGCACCCGGTGCCGCAGCTCGGCTGCCAACCAGGCGTCCGCTGCTGGCCCTTGGCGCGGACCTTAAGAACACCATCACTCTCGTTGTGGATGGACAAGCATTTGTCAGCCAGCACCTCGGTGACCTGGATCAATATCAGGCCTTCCGCGCCTTTGAAGAAACAGTGACCGACCTGCTCTCTATGTATGACGTGCCATGGGACGATCTGCTGGTCGCGCACGACTGCCATCCGCGATACGCATCCACGACGCACGCCTTCACGTTGCCGGTTGTGAACCGTTGCGCCGTGCAGCATCATCGCGCGCATGTGGCGTCGGTTCTCGCCGAGCGTGGCGAGTGGGAAGAGACCGTGGTTGGCGTGAGCCTGGACGGCACCGGATACGGAGACGACGGGACGATATGGGGCGGCGAAATTTTTGCAGGAAGCGTCGAGCGCGGCTTCGAGCGGGTTGCGCATCTGCGTCAAGCGCTGCTTGCGGGAGGCGATGCTGCTGCGCAACATCCGGTGCAGGCTGCGGCTGGTTTTTTATCCCAGATCGATGACCTTCCGGATCTGACCGCCGCGCCGTTCCACTTCGGCCCGCGCTATCGGAACGCGCTGCAACTCATCGGACGAGGGGTGCGCACCTTTTCTACGACATCCGTGGGCAGACTCTTCGACGCAGCAGCAGCTCTGCTGGGCTTTGTAAGAGAAACAACCTTCGAAGGGCAGGCGGCCATCTGGCTGGAGCAACTGGCTCGCAGGGCGTCTCCTGTTGATGCGTATCCCGTCCCGTTTATGGGAGGTGAACTCGACTTCCGTCCGCTGTTCGCCTATGTAATCCGCGACCGACTTCATGGACGATCGACACACGAGATCGCCCGAGCATTTCAACTGGGTCTCGCGCAGGGTTTGTGCACATCCGTAGGAACGATCTGCGAAACCCGCGGCATCCAAACAGTCGTCCTATCCGGAGGCGTCTTCCAGAACGGTTTGCTCCTAGAAGATTTAAAGCCGCTTCTCAACGCCGCAAAGCTTCGAACTTGGATCAATCACGCCGTTCCGCCCAATGACGGCGGAATCAGTCTTGGCCAGGCTGCCATCGCCGCATTTGAGCACAACATCGGCCACGGAGCACCCCATGCATGAACTCTCCATCGCAATGAGCATCGTAGACATGGCGCTGGAGGAGGCCGAACGTCGCAATGTCACGATCGACGCCGTTCACCTGGCGCTCGGTCCGCTGTCCGGTGTGGTCGCAGATGCATTGCTCTTCTCCTATGAAATGGCGTGTAGCGGCACGCCGCTGGAAAGCTCACGGCTCGTGATACGAGAAGTCCCTATCGAGGTGTACTGCCCGGCCTGCAAGACACCGAAAATACTGAGCTCAATGCAGTGGTTCTGCTGTCCTGCATGCGGCACACCGACCTCAGACGTTATTCACGGAAGAGAACTGGCCATTACTGCCCTGGAGCTACGAGATGAGCGCCGAACCACGGCTGTTGGAAGTACGTAAGAACGTCCTGAAACAGAATGACGTAGTTGCCCGGGCGCTCCGTGCGCGTTTCCGTGCGCAAGGAACGTTTGTTGTAAGCCTCGTTTCCAGCCCGGGTGCCGGCAAGACGGCTTTTCTCGAAAAGACGCTCACGCTTTTGCGGGAGAATTATCGCGTAGCCGCTCTCGTTGGGGACCTCGCCACCGAAAACGACGCAGCCCGGCTGGCGCGCAGCCAGGCTCCGGTGAAACAGATAACAACCGGGACCTTGTGCCATCTGGAAGCGGCGATGGTCGATCACGCTCTCAGCGATTGGGACATCGGCCCGCTCGATTTTCTTTTCATCGAGAACGTTGGCAATCTGGTCTGTCCCTCCTCATATGACCTGGGCGAGAATCTCCGCCTCGTTCTGCTTTCAGTTACAGAAGGCGAAGACAAACCGCTGAAATATCCCACCATCTTTAACAGCGCAGACGTCGCAGTGATCACTAAAATGGATCTCGCTGAGGCTGTTGAATTTGATGAAGCATCAGTGAGCGCGAATATTCAAGCCGTGCGCCCCGGAATGCGCTGCTACAAGGTCTCAGCAAAAACTGGTACGGGAGTGGATGAGTATCTTGAATTTCTTACGGCCATGCTCGTTGAATTCACGCTAAAGCAAACTGCCATGAGAGAAGGCTCCGGCGTGTACACTTCAGAAAATTCTGCGCGATGATCCCACACCTTTTCTCTTCCAGTGGGAGTCCTAGGCTTCACGACCAGATGTCCAAATAGTCGGCGATCCGGCGTGCAAGCATTTCCCATCGGGTGCGCGCTGGACTACATGTCTCGACTTGTAGAGTTGTAAAGTCCGGTGCATTCAATCGGTCGATGCAACACCATCGAGTAGAGCTTCTTCTATTGAAGGGATGGTGTTTATGAGTGACGGGAAGCAGTCGAGACTCTCTGTTGCGCAGAGAACAGATGCCTGGAGGCGATGGAAGGCAGGGGAGTCGTTGCATGAAATTGGGCGTGCCTATGGCAAGCCACATAACTGCATTCGCTGATTGTTGTTGCCTCGCGGCGGGATTCCCCCCGCCGCTCGCCGTCGCTCTGGTCTCTCGCTCACGTTGGCTGAGCGAGAGGACATTTCGCGAGGGATTGCTTCCGGGTCATCGATTCGTGGATAGCCAGTGGCCTGGATCGAGCAGCGTCAACGGTGAGCGGGGAGATTACACGCCATGGTGGCCGTTCAGCCTATCGCGCCCATGATGCGGATAGCCAAGCCTGGAAATCCGCGTTGCGACCGAAGAGGTGTCTTCTTGGCGGGAACCGCAAGTTGCGGAACATGGTGGCGAATAGACTGGTGTTGGACTGGTCGCCGGAGCAGATCTCCGGATGGCTGAAGATGCAGTATCCGGATAACGAGAGCATGCGCGTGTCTCACGAGACCATTTACCGTAGCCTGTTCATCCAAGCGCGGGGCGTGCTGAAAAAAGAGCTGATGGAGCACCTGCGGTCCAAGCGGCGGATGCGCCGCTCGCGACATGCAACGGTCAGGGGCCAGTCACGGGGGCAAATCGTCGACGCCGTGTCGATCCGCGAAAGACCCGCGGAAGTGGAAGACCGAGCGGTTCCTGGGCATTGGGAAGGCGATCTGCTGAGCGGCGCAAAGAACAGTTATATTGCGACGTTAGTGGAGCGCCATTCACGCTTTGCGATGCTGGTTAAGGTGCCGAGCAAAGACACGGAAGCTGTCGTTGCGGCCTTGAGCCGACATGTTCGTAAACTCCCGGCGGCCCTGCGACGCTCGCTGACATGGGACCGCGGGTTGGAGATGGCCAAGCACAAGGCGTTTACAGTGGCCACCAATGTGAAGGTGTACTTCTGCGATCCGCAGAGTCCCTGGCAGCGCGGCACGAACGAAAACACCAATCTACTAGTGCGACAATACTTTCCTCGAGGAACCGACCTGTCCCCCATCTCTCAAGCGCAGCTCGACCAGGTCTCGCTGCGCTTGAATCAACGTCCCAGAAAGACATTGGGCTTCCAGACTCCTGCAAGTAAACTGCAAAAAGTGTTGCGTCGACCGTCTGAACTGGCACCGCTTATCGGAAAGTTCGACTCTCAGCCTGGGCGGACAGGCCAACGTTCTCAGCGAGCGACTCGCTGATAATTTCACGTCAGTTGAGAACTTCTGGGGCCCAGGTATGCGCTGAAGCGCTTCATGTTTAAGCGTGATGATGCCGTCTATCGGGACTTGGAATATGATTCAAGCGGAGTGAAGCCGTCAACTCGGTTTGCTGAGGCTATGTCGCTGTTCCGCTGGTCGCTTGTATGCTTCATCGTGGCTCTACCCACACTGACTCAGTCCCAAAACATTTGAGAAAATCACAATAAAACCTGTTCGCCCAGACGACCCGCGCAGCATGCGCCTGCAAGTTCTACCTGACGGAGAACTCATCGTTCATGCTGTCCTTGTGATTGACCTTATTAGGGCGTGTTAACACTAACGGAGTGCTTCGCTGATGAGAGCGAAACAGAGGAAGGCCAGGAAGATGCAGTCCAGTTTCTCGAAACGGGAGAAGATGCGGCGGTAGCCCTTCAATCGGCGGAAGA
>JBAVYX010000241.1:0-43576 GCA_049588475.1 Silvibacterium sp.
ACCTTACGAGCAAAATCACTGCCTTCGATTCGCCAAGCTATTTCCAAGACACGATGATTGAGGGCGCTTTCAAATTCATGCAGCACGATCACTTTTTCCTGGCTCTGTCCGAGACCAGCACTGAAATCAGAGATCGCTTCAACTTTGAGGCACCTCTACCGGCTTTCGGGTTTATCGCAGAACGATTGTTTCTGAGGCGCTACATGGACCGCCTTCTCAGCCACCGCAATGAAATCCTCAAGCAAATAGCCGAGTCGGACAGGTGGCGACACTTCCTACCGAAAACGTGACTACGGAGCGACTTCGGGCAAGTTACCGCAAACCCGGACTTCACGGGCAGTTGGTCTGAACAGTCGTTCTATGCGAACCAGAATCTCCTCGGAGCGGATATGGATTCAGGTCTGTTCGCTTATGGACAACGATTTCCGAGTTCGGACAAAAGCTGTATTTCAGATAGTGACTTCGTGATCATATTCCCTTGCAATGAACCGCTTGCACCCAAGATAGTATGGCTAGAAAAGTGCATTCCTAAGAGAGCAATTCGTCGTGTGTTTGGAGGTTTCCATGCGGACCATGCTTCAAGATCTGCGCTACGCCATGCGCCAGTTGCGCAAACGGCCGGGGTTTACCGTTACGGCGATTCTCACCCTAGCCTTGGGAATAGGCGCAACCACCGCAGTTTTCAGCCTTGTTTACTCGATCCTATTGCGGCCGCTCCCTTATCAAAGATCTGGTCGTCTCGTCGCCATTTGGGAAGAGGTGAAATATCTCGGAGCGGACAGGCCATATGTCGAAGCCAACGCCCGCCACGAGCAGTATTGGAAACAACGTGCCACTTCCTTCTCCGATATCACCCTCCTCCGGCAAGGTACGGCTGGAGTCGCTCAGACCAACGAACATCCCCGCATCGTTGGCGTCGTTCTCGGCTACACCAATCTCTTCTCCATCCTTGGTGTGCAGCCCGAACTAGGACGAGCATTCCTTCCTGAAGAAGGCATCACCGGCCACGATCACGTCGCTATCATCACTCATGATCTCTGGCAACGCACCTTCGCCGCCGATCCGAATGTGCTGGGTAAAAGCCTTCGCCTCAACGGAACCCCCTTGCAGATCGTCGGTGTGCTTCCCGAGAGCTTTCACTTTCCCAAGGGCAACGTTCTTAGCTCGCAGCGAAGCGAGCATGGCTCATGGCCTGCAATCGGTGTCTTTGTTCCACTCATCGTCGATCAAAATCAGGTGTCGTTCGATGGAGATTTCAACTTCATCGCCCTCGGCCGTCTGAAGGACGGCGTCTCCCTGCAGCAGGCGACCAACCAGCTCAACGCCATCGACGCAGCCATCCTCCAGGACTATGCCGCAGCCGCGAAGACAAAAGTCGAGCCGAACGATCTGCGTACCTACCTCCAGCCTCTGCACGAAGCAGTGGTGGGCTCCATCACCACTATGCTCTGGCTACTGCTAGCCTCGGTCGGCGCGGTCCTGCTCATCGCCTGTGTGAATCTCGCGAATCTGCAACTGGCGCGAGCAATTAGCCGCGAAAAGGAGTTGTCGGTTCGCACCGCTCTCGGAGCCACGCCCTTCCGTCTCGTATCGACAGCGCTCTACGAAAGCCTTCTGCTCGCCGCCTTCGGTGGCCTTGCGGGAATCTTCCTCGCGCAACTAGCCATACGCTTCTTCCTGCACCACGCCCCGGTCGATCTGCCACGTCTCGACGAAGTGAGCATAAATTTTGGGGTAATGAGTTTCGCAATCGCGGTCTCCGCCCTCACTGGAATTGCCTTTGGAGTCCTGCCCGCGCTCAAAGCTCTCCACGTCGATCCCCAGGCAGCGTTGCAGCAGAGTGGCAGTCGCGCCGCCGGCGAACGGAACTCAACCCGCACCCGTTCTTGGCTCATCGGAACCGAAGTTTTCGCCGCCACCGCTCTCCTCATGGTCATGGGCCTCCTCGATCAAAGCCTGCTCCACCTCCTCGACGAGCATCGCGGCTTCACTACCGGACAAGTCTTCAGCGCCGAGGTCGACGTCGATGGACATCGCTACAACGAGCCCGTCAGCCGCATCTCCTTCGATGACGAAATCCTCCGCCGCCTGCGCAAGCTCCCCGGTGTTCAGTACGCCGGTTTGGTCAGTGCCATGCCGCTTACTGGCGAAACTTGGCTCGACGGCCTCATCCGCACCGACGGGCCGAACAGTGATTCCAAAATCTCAAACTATCGCTGGATCAGCCCCGACTATCTCTCCACCATGCGCATCCCTTTGCTAAGAGGACGACTCCTCACTGACGCCGATCGCACCCTGAAATCGGCCCTGATCTCTGAGCGCACCGCGAACGCAGTCTGGCCGGACCAAGATCCAATCGGCCACCAGTTTCGCCGCGGCGGCAATGGCACCTACACCGTGGTTGGCGTCGTCGCCGACACGCGCAGCAACTCTCTGAAGGAGCCGCCCGGCCTCATGGTCTATATGCCTTATTGGGATAATCCCCCGTATCCCACCTTCTTCATGGTGCGCACAGCCCAGGACTCCGCAGCAATCGAGGAGACCATGCGTCATCAGATATGGAGCTACGACCCCGAAGCGAATATCCCGCAGGTTCGCTCACTCGACGAACAGGTCAACGAATCGCTGGCGCCCGAGCGCTCGCAGGCATTCGTTCTCTCCAGCTTCGGCATAGCTGCTCTCTTTCTGGCCGTACTAGGCATCTACGGCGTTCTCTCCTACTCCATTTCCAGAAGGGTACGGGAGCTTGGCATCCGTATTGCTCTCGGAGCAACTCGCAACAGCCTTTACGTCTTGACGATGACCGAAGCGGCCCGGCCGGTTCTCGTTGGCTTAGTGGGAGGCATAATCGCCAGCGTCTTTGCAGGCTATTGGATTAGGAGTCTTCTCTATGGCATATCCCCGGTCAATGTGCCAGTTACGGCTCTGGCTGCTGCCGTCTTTATCCTCGCGGCTGCTCTTGCCTCATATTTTCCCGCCCGGCGAGCAGCGTCGGTTGATCCCATACGGTCACTTCGCATGGAATAACCATCTGTGAGTACTCATTCGAGCCACTCATAACGTCCTTTATGGGGCATTTCCTTAGTGCACGAAAAACAGGGATTTGGATAACTTCGACTCTCCCGCTTGGAATGCCACCGGCGAGTTACCGAAAATCAGACTTTTCAGGCGGTTGACTTCACTGCTTGCAGGATAGGAGGCGCGATTGCTTCGATAGTGGGACTTATCGGTGTTATCGGCTTCTGCGTTGATCGTGCGTCTCAGGCAGCAACGCCGTTAACCGGTCCGTCCATTCACCGCGTTGGATTCTGATTGCCTGACGCCACATATGGATATACGACCCGTCCGGATCGCCCGAGTCTTCCACATCTTCCGCTCGAAACGTCTGTGTAATGACGTGTTTCACGTGCGGGTGGACGAAAGCCTGAAGCTGGTGGAGAGCGTTCCCGCGAGAACCGGCCATTTGACCCATTATAGGGGCCCGTCACCGAGTGCACTTCATACAGGCAATCATTCTCGATCCGCAGGCGGAAAATAAGCCTCGAAGTTACCGCAAACGTGACTTTGCAGGAACTAGGTCGTGAGAGCTAGCGCATGTGCGATCGGTGAATAGAAGAGCATTTATCGTTACTGCCGGTCAGAGTCAAGAGTACCCTCATCCCTTCTGCGGCGAGAGTTTGTTAGGAGAAGGTTTCCCAATTTGATCGACAATAACGTAGTCAACCTGGCCCCTTTGTTGAAACTAGACGCAGGCCAAGTTGTTCCTGAATCGCCTTAAAAGTAAGAGGGCGCATTCGCGTCTGGGGTTGGCGCCCTTTCAATCTCGGCTGCGGCCCCCGCCGCACGCGTTAAGCCGGCCCGGTGCCATCGCACGACGGTCTCCGGCTGACCGAGAATCAATGTCTCCCGCCACCGGGACCAGAAGCGCCGCAATATCACCCAGAAAAGTCTGTCGGTAACAGCAAGGCGAGGATGAGACTGTCTCCGTTTCAAGACAGCAAGTTGCTGCCGGAGAGCCAAATTCTCCAAGAGCAGATCGCGGCGAGAAGAAAAGAATCGGATAACCGAAACAGACAGCAGCTTCACCAGGCCCAGCATGCGAGAAGTTGTACACGGAGAGAGTCCAGATTGGATACTGGGTTAATCGTCATGATTCAACAGCAGATCGCTATTTTGGCGAGCGACGGGTTTCAACGGATTCGATCCCGGCAAGAGAATGATTGCTGTCTGTTTTCGATTTAGAGCACTAGTCGTCCCATGCTATGCTGGGCTGCCACCATCCTGTACTTCCGGATCTGATCCTGCGTCGAGCGCCCTCTCTCTCCATCGCGCCTGGATCGACCATTCCGAAACACGGTGATGACAGGAGGTTTGCATGATTCTCCGGCATTGGATGCATTTGCTCGCGATTGTCTACTTCACGATCTCCGCATGTTGCCTCGCATCCACCGGGCCCGATGATCGGGCCATCACTGACCCAACATCGGTCAACTCAGAATCGAATACCATGGCGCGTCCTGCGCCCATCGGTGATCTGTATTACACCCACAGTGTGTACGGCACGGCCTGGTCGCCCGACGGGAAACAGATCTCGTTCACGAGTGATTTGACGGGCCGCCCCAACTTGTGGAAGGTAAACGCTTCGGGCGGATGGCCTGTCCAACTGACGCAATCCGACGACCGGCAGTACAACGGAACCTGGTCGCCCGACGGCAAGTGGATCGTCTACCAGCAGGACACTGCAGGCAACGAACTCTGGGACCTTTTTGCCGTGCCGAGCGACGGGGGCGAAGTCCTCAATCTTACCAACACACCCAATATTCGCGAGCAGAATCCGCGCTGGTCGCACGATGGGAAGACTATTGCGTTCAGTTATAAGCCGAAGGACGGAACTAATTACGATATCGCGCTGCTCGACTGGGCCACGCACAAGGTCCGCAAACTCACCAATGAGACGCAACCCGGCTACTCATGGAACGCGTTCGCATGGACCGGCGACGATAGGGCCATCTACGGCGTTCGCGTGAATCCCCCATTCACTGATGCCGACATTTACCGGATCGACGTTGCGACGGGGAAAACAGAGAATTTGACGCCGCACGAGGGCACAGTCCGTTATCTCGGCTCATCGCTTTCGCCCGACGGCACAAAAGTGCTCCTGAGTTCCGACGCCAAGGGCGGGTACATGAACATCGCCCTGCTCGATGTGACGAGCAAAAAGATCACTTGGGTTACTGACTTGAAGTGGGAGGCCTACTCGGGCAGCTTCTCGCTTGACGGCAAGACGTATACATATGTGGTGAATGAGGACGGTGTAACCGATGCGTACCTTGTGAACTGCGCGACGAATACATCGAAGAAAGTGGATCTGCCGCACGGCCTGAATTTTTTCACCGGCAATCCCAACGAGTTTTCACCCCAGAGCGACCGTGTGATGCTGTCACACGAGGCGTCGAATCAGCCGGGAGACATCTGGGTCTACAATCTCGGCACAAACCATGCCGACCAGCTGACCTATTCCGCCGTGGCAAGCTTGCGCGCCACGCCGCTGCCCGCTTCGCAGATCGTGCATTACAAGAGCTTCGACGGAAAGATCATCACCGCACTGCTGTGGATGCCGTTCAATCTCAAGCGCGACGGCAGCAATCCAGCGCTGGTCTTGCCGCACGGCGGCCCTACAGGGCAGATGGTCGACTATTGGAACACGGATGTGGCGGCGCTGGTCTCTCGCGGATATATCTGCATCGCGCCTAATCCGCGCGGATCGACGGGCTACGGCCTCGACTTCCAAAAAGCCAACTTCCAGGATCTGGGCGGGGGCGATCTCAAAGACGAAATCGCGGGAGTCGAGTTTCTCAAGGCCACCGGTTATGTTGATCCTAAAAAGATCGGTATCACGGGCGGATCGTATGGCGGGTTCATGACGCTGATGGCGATCGGCAAGGCGCCAGACATCTGGGCGGCGGCTGTGGAGGAGTACGGGATCATCAACTGGAAGAGCATGCTGAAGAATTCGGACCCTTCACTAAACGAGTACCTGAAGGCGCTTCTGGGCGACCCCGAGAAGAACCGCAAGGTGTACGAAGAGGATTCACCGATCACATACATACGCAACACCAAGGCGCCTCTGCTGGTGCTGCAGGGAGACAACGATCCGCGCGTGCCCAAGGAAGAAGCCCAGCAGGTGGCCGATATTCTCATGAAAGAAGGACGGATCGTTGAGGTGCATTACTACCCAAACGAAGGCCACGGATTTGTGAAACGCGAGAACCAGATTGATGCGATCCGCCGCAACATCGACTGGTTTGATCAGCATCTGATGGGAAAGACCGCCGCAACCAACGCTACATCGGGGCAGTAACACGCTGACTTGCAAAATAGCATATGGCTTCGAGCAGACAAGCAGGCGCGACGACGCCGTCCGGTGTTGCCGGTTGGTCACAATTCTTTCGAGCGGCTGCTCTAACTGGCTTCTACCTTGTGCTGTTTGCCGTAAGGACTCGTGACAGTCAGACTGCCCAGCAATCCCCGATCGCCGGAGTCTCGAAGCCCTAGACATGGCATTGTGACCCTTGATAAACCTCCGCCGCATCTCGGGTTAAACTGGTGCCGGAAACGGTGGACAGAGCATGCAGTACTTGAGGAGTTATGCGAGTAGCTGCCCTTTACGACATTCATGGCAACCTGCCGGCGCTCGAATCCGTGCTGGAAGAACTTCAACACATCGAGGTTGATCAAATCGTCGTAGGCGGCGACGTGCTCAGCGGACCGATGCAAGTGGAGTGCATCGAGCGGCTGTCGGCGTTGTCCACGCGAACGCATTGCCTCATGGGAAATAGCGATCGAGAAGTGATCGCGGCCCGTCATGGAGATGAGAATAAGAAGCTGCCGCTGTTCGCGCTGGAAATGCTCCGCTGGAGCGCACGCCAGCTCGCGCCTGAGCATGAGCAGTGGATTGCGACCTGGCCTAAGACAGTGACTCTAGAAATCCCGCGGCTTGGAAAAGTGCTCTTCTGCCACGCCACACCACGAGATGATAACGAAATCTTTACCGTCCGTACCGCTGAAGCCCGCTTGTTACCGATATTCAATGCTGCCAGGGCGGATGTTGTGGTCTGCGGCCACACCCACATGCAATTCGACCGCATGGTTGGCAAAACCCGCGTCGTTAATGCCGGGAGCATCGGCATGCCGTTCGGTTCGCCGGGTGCCGATTGGCTCCTGCTCGGGCCCAGCGTTGATCTGCGGCACACTTACTACGACCGCGAGAGAGCGCGACGACGCCTCGCTGGTACAGGGTTTCCGAATGCATCGGAGTTCGACATCCTGAACCCGCCCGGTGCAGAGAATATGCTTGAGCTGTACAGTAAGGCGGAGCCGAAGACCTAAGTCGCGGAATTGGTGCGGCAACGCCTTGCTGATCCGTCAAGTCATCTGACGGCAATTCTGCAGGGTCCTGTTTTGCTCAGTTCGCGAGCGTGTGGGAAGGTACTCGGCGTAGTCGACGCAGAACCACCGCCTCACATGGACGTGTAGTCGCCTTGTCGTCAACTTGACCACGGGCAAAGTGATTAAACCCGTTTCCCTTGGGAAGGCTCCCCTCACGCCATGGCCTATTCTCAACCAGTTGAGAATAGTAGTTACTGAAAACCCAGATTTCAAGGCAGTTACCGTACTAGTCCGGGGCCCTCGTCTGCCCAGTAGCTCTTTCTCGCGTCTAGATGCAGATCTGTACGGTCCTTGAGGCGAACGTCAATCGCGTGGAGACCTGGGCTGTCCGGCTGTGGGGCGAAGCTGAGAACGTAGCTATTCGGGATTTGGTTCGAGAGGGTGATCAGTCCACGCTCCAGACTGCGCGTGTTTTCAAACTTGAAGTATTCGCCGCCTGTGAGTCGGGCGACGCTCTCTGGAACATTGCGGTGCATACCATCCAATGCAGCCATGGCCGCCATCTTGGCAGCGAGTAAAGGCGGCGCGAGCAGGCTCAGGCAGTCGAACGTCTGCATCGCGCGATTGTTACCCTTGCCATCCGGAACCTGGACAGGATGCGTGTCTGACCCGTTGCTTTGATCCTTAGTCAAACAGCCGTGCGTTGGAGCGGGGGTGATGTCGGAGTTGAACTGATCCGCGTCGTGCTTCATATCGGCCTTCGTCGTGGAGAAGCCGAGGCTGTAGATCGTCGTATTGGTATCGCCGATGACGCGCAACGCATCTTCGAGCTTGCTCTGGCTGCCGTGATCGAGCGTCTCGCTGATGCTGAGGATCCCTCGCCGATAGCTGGCTGGCTGTTCGCGCAACAGGTCAACGGCGAAGCTAAGGCTATCCAGGATGGCTGCTCCACCGTCGCCTGGCTGCAGGTTTGCCATCACTCCAGCAACGTTGTTCAGGTCGGGAGTGAACTCTGCCTCGATGTGTGGCTTACTGTCGAATCCGACAACGGCCACACGGTGAGGAACAGCACCGACCATGGAATCTAGAAGCGGGCCGAGCCTGCGGTAGCTATCCAGGCGGCGGCCCCCCGCACCGCCAGTCTGCACGACGATTACCAGTGCCAGCGGCTGACTGTCGGTGTTTTCTTCTAGCGAAATTTTCTGCTCGATGCCGTCATCGGTAAGGATGAAATCATTGGCAGTGAGGCCGAAAACCGGTTCGCCGCTGCTGGTCTTTATCAGCGTCGGCACGAGGACCAGATTGACGCCGCGGCGCAAGACGGGGGTGGAATCGGAAACATCCTGTGCATGCGTGCAAGCGCCCCAGAGAACTTCGAAGGCGAGGAAAACAAGCAGGCGGAATTTTATCTGCCCCATCTGTTTTGCGGAGATATGCCGCATCGGATCTCCAACATCAGAGCATTTTACTGTCGAGGTCAATAAGTGAGCGAACCAGGATCCTCAGAAACTACCTTTTTGCTCGGGCCTCTGGGTCAGTTTCCGAATCCATCGGGACCCTCTTCAGCAGGTGCCCAAGGCATGGCCGACAACTCGGACCTTAAGGTTCCCGACTGACGATTTAAGCTCGTAAATGAGAGTTTTGAGCAACTTCAACTCTCCCGGCACGGCCACGAGGGCAAGTTACCTGAAAAGAGACCTCCCGGCAGTACGCAAAGCATGAGGCGGTGACGGCGCGCTCGTGGGTGCCGTCACCGCCTCAATTATTGATGCAGCACGGAGCCGACAGGGCCGGTTCCGCGAATTGTTCGCGGCCAAGCTGGACGCTCGGAGCGCGGAAGGCAGCGCAATGTACTTAAGAGCGTAGCTGGCCGTGTGAACTTCCATACAACGGCAGGCGGAATGTTCATCCAGACGCGACCAACGCGTTCGGCATGCAATCCGAGCCGTTCCGTTGGAAAAGGGCAACTTGCTGTGTAAGTAAACTGGATCAGTTGACCATCTGCAGCCAGCGCCTTCATCATTCCCCCCCCGATCGCGATCCGATCGTCGCCGTTCAAATTGCGAATGGGCAGACTCGAAATGAGAGTCTGCACCTGGGATATCCCTTCCTCACAAAGGATGGCTCCGGCATGCTCTGCATCACCGCAACGGACTCGGACGTTCGGAAACCGCTTGTGCAGGTGGGCAACAAGCGACGGATCACGCTCTATTACGAATAAGCGGTTGGCTGGGAGGCCGAGGCTGAGCAATGCGTCCGTAATTGATCCCGTGCCCGCTCCCACTTCGAGTACATGGGAGTTCCCGCAACCCACCTGAGAGGCGATCAGTCTCGAAAGTTGGGGAGAACTGGGAACAAGAGCTCCCACCGCCAAAGGACTCTTGAGGAGAGACTGGATGAATAGGAAGATTCCCCGAGCGCCCAATATGAATCTCATGCGATGGGGGACTAGCCAATTGACTGGAGCTTCACGGTGAATGAGAGCATTACCGACTCCGTTCTGGGCTTTGGGGCTTGATCGCATGGTGAGGAACTTACAGATGACGCCTTTCCCCGAGCCGCGCGCAACTACGCAGTTCTTTCTGTTGAGAGGCGCGGCTGAGCGCCTTGGTTGCAGCCCAACCGGTTCCCTCGTTGGGGGGCCGGTCATGGCGAACTTACCGCAAACGTGACTTCACAGGCATTTTGGGATTATTTTCAGGTTGTCAGTCACTCGGGAGCAATGCGGCGAAGCTCCGACTTTCTGTGCGCCACTGTCAATTTTGACTGTTAATGTGGTCCCGACCGCTGAGAATGAATTCAACGCAAAATCTAGGTTCTGTCGGCTAAACTGAGGCGTGCCGACAAGACCGACCTGGAAGGTCTGGTTCCGTTTTGACGAACGACCGGGTTGCGCGCGGAGCACGGGCGAGGATCCCAAAGGAAGATGGACTGCAAAACGGCTCATAACGTTCATGTTTGCGGTGATCAGCTGTTGCATTTTGGCCCTTCCGGCAAGAGCACAGCAGCAACAGGAGCCCGAGGATCCGGAAGACGACAAACAGATAGGGCTCTGGCTCGACCAGGGAATTTCCGCCGGACTTTCGGCTAATCAGTCTCTAGAGGTCGAATTCCATGAGCGTTTCGACGAAGGAGCCTCGAACCTGTATGAGTACTTTGTTCAGGGTGGCGTCGCTTTTCGTCTGCGGCCGTGGTTCACGTTGATGCCGATTTACCGTTACCAGCGCTTTCCTGGTAACCCCACAACTGCCTACGAAAACCGGCTGCAGCTCAATCTCACCCTGAGCACATCGCGGGGCCCGTGGCGGTATAACCTCCGCACACTGATCGAGGGACGGTTTCCCGATAACCGGCCTGCTTCGGCACGCCTTCGATTTCGCCCGGGCGTTGACTATACTTTACCGCTTCGCATGGCGCGGCCTCCGGTGCTCGTCGTGAGCGATGAGTTCTTCATCGTCCCCGGAAACAACCCGTTCGCTAACGGCGGCAGCGCTTTCACCCAGAACCGCTTTCAGGTGGGACTTCGATCACCCGTCACCGATTCATTTTCTATACGCCCGTACCTCCTTTGGCAGTCGGTAAACCTGCCAACAGGATGGGACACCAACCAAATTGTTGGCATCTCACTCACCTTCAAGGTGCCGCGCAAATCCCGATGACGTCGTGCCATAAAGCTATAGCTGCAAAATACGCATAGACCTGCGCGGCTCTGGATTCCGAACGCCATGTAAAACCCGTCGCGGGTTATGATTGCTTCGCACTGACAGGGTAAGGAAGACTTCTACAATGAACGACTTCTTGGGCTCGCCCAAAGGCGTTGTTTCCCGCCGCAGATTTCTGGGCACTGCCATCACCGGAACTTGCGCGACACCTTTCAGCGGGCTTTCATCGCCTGCATGGATGCGCATAATTATTCGGTGAAGCAGCGTTCGCAGCGGGGTGAACCCGAGACCGGCACGAATCGCCTCGGGTCCTGTTGCGTGAAAGACGTATCGGCGAAGGCTTGATCAGAGACTTCAAAACGGGAGCTTAGGACCATGGCAGGCAAGAAAACAATTACGATTGCGAACATCAGTCTCGCGCTAGCTCTTTGCGCTCCAACGGCGTGGGCACAGAACACCCTCGGCTACAATCACCAGATTCCACCGCAAATCCTGACGCCGGACCGCGTGGAAACACGCATCGGCACGCTCAAGTTCTTTGATGGGTTTCCCGACAAAGAGACGACGCAAAAGGCTTACGACAACCTCGATTTCATGCGCGGTGTCGAGACATTCCTTAACTTCATTCCCGCAGCGTCAATCGAGGGCATGCGCCTGGGCATGGTGGAGATGGGTGCCACGAAGTCGAACCAGTGTGTTCTTCTGGAGCAGTTGTTGGACTCCAGCCCCCTGTTCCTCACTGGCAATACCGACACTGTCTATGCGTCGGTGATTATCGACCTCGAAAAAGACGGACCAACGGTCGTAGAGATTCCGCCCGGGTCCGGCCCGGGTACAGTTAATGATGCCTTTTTCCGCTTCGTGGTGGACATGGGCGCGCCGGGACCCGACAAGGGCAAAGGCGGCAAATACCTGATCCTGCCTCCCGACTACAAAGGCAACGTACCGGAGGGCTACTTTGTGGCCCGGTCCACCTCTTATGTGAACTGGTTGATCTTGCGCGGATTCCTGGTGGATGGAAAACCGGACGCCGCCGCCAAGTCATTTAAGGAGAATCTCAAGGCGTATTCGCTGACGCAGGCTAACAATCCTCCAGCCATGCAGTTCATCAATGGGTCGAACAAGGACTTCAACACAATTCACGCCAACAACTATGTGTTCTACGAAGAACTGGCGACCGTGATCGCCCGGGAGCCGGTTGATTTCATCGACCCTGAGTTGCGCGGCCTCGCCGCCAGCATCGGCATCCGCAAAGACAAACCGTTCGCGCCTGACGCGCGCATGAAAGCCATACTGACCGACGCGGTTGCCGTGGGCAATGCAACCGCCCGCGCTATCGCATTTCAAACCCGTGATCCAGAGGCTTACTACTACGAAAAGAGCCGATGGAAGGCGGCATTCGTAGGAGGCGATTACAAATGGCTGATCGACGGTGGCATAGGCGGACGTAATCTGGACGCACGCACTCTGTTCTTCTATCAAGCTACGGTGAACACGCCGGCGATGGTATTGAAGATTCCGGGCGTTGGTTCGCAGTATGCCTATTCCGAGCAGGACGCGGATGGAAACTACTTAGACGGAGCGAAGAACTACCGATTGCACATCCCGGCCAATGTCCCCGCGAAAGACTTCTGGTCCGTGGTTGTATACGACCCGCAAACGCGCTCCGAGCTCCAAACGTCACAGCCTTTTCCCAGTAAGAACAATAAGCGAGACCCTCTTGTCGCGAACGCCGATGGTTCGGTAGATATCTACTTCGGTCCTAGGCCGCCGGTGGGTAAAGAGCCGAACTGGATCCAGTCTGTCTCGGGCAAAGGTTGGTACACCATCCTGCGTCTTTACGGCCCTCTCGAACCGTGGTTCGACAAGACCTGGAGACCCGGAGAAATCGAATTGATGAAGTAGAAGAAGAGGTCCCACCGGCAATGCTGAGTTGACTACATCTGAACGATTCCCATCGCCCGGTATTCAGGAGGTTGCAAATGATGAGAACTGATAGTTGGAAGATCAGCCGTTTAGGGTTTGCGGTTCTTTTGGGGTGCTTGTGCGCACTGGGAAGTTCATACGCGCAGACCGCGCCCCCCAAAATGAAGATGACCACGGACATTCCACCGGAAATCACCACGCCGGACACCGTCGAGACCCCGATCGGAACGCTCAAGTTCTTCGACGGTTTCCCGGACGACAAGACTACCCAGCTGGTGTACGACAACCTCGATTTCATGCGCGGTGTGCAGGCGTTCCTGCGCGGCATACCGGGCGCCTCAATCCAGGCGTTCGTGCCGGCGGCCAAGCAGTTCGGCGGCGTGGACGGCAATGTGATGATCTTCGAGGACCTGATGGACTCGAAGGCACTTTGGCTGACGCCAAACAACTCGAGTGTTTACTTCTTCACCTGGATTGACACAACCAACGGGCCAATCGTGATGGAAACTCCCCCAAAGTCCTGGGTATTCTCGACGATCACTGGTTCCGCTGGGTCGGCGACTTTGGTAATGCCGGTCCGGACAAAGGCAAGGGAGGCAAGTTTTTGATCCTTCCTCCCGGCTACAAAGGCGAGGTGCCCGAAGGCTACTTCGTCATGCGTCCGGCAACGTTCGGCGTCTGGGCGCCGGGGCGCGGAATGTTGGTGAATGGCGACCCGAAGCCGGCGGTAGAGAGTATCAAAAAGTTCCTAAAGATCTACCCACTGGCGCAGGCCGCCAATCCGCCGGTCACGAAGTTCACCAACATGAGCGGCGTTCCGCACAGTACGATTCATGCGAATGATTCCCACTTCTACGAGGAAATTCACGAAGTCCTGGAGATGGAACCGAACGAAGCGCTGGACCCTGAGACGCTGGGCCTGTTCGCCTCCATTGGTCTACAGAAGGGCAAATCCTTCGCGCCGGACGCGCGCATGAAGAAGATCCTTATCGCGTCCGCTGCCGTCGGGAATGCGACGGCGCGCGCGCTCACCTTCCGTAGCCGCGACGAGGGAACCTACATCTACCCGGCCAGCTCCTGGTGGATTCCAGCCGGCTACGGCTCGGGCTACGAGTTTCTGCTCGAACCCGGCGTGTTTGACTTGGACCGACGCACCGCTATGTTCTACTGGGCCACCGGCATAACGCCTGCGATGTTCGCCAAGATGGTCGGCCGAGGCTCGCAATACGCCGCCGCATTTACGGACAGTTCACATCACGGATTCGACGGCAGCAAGACGTACAAGGTGCATCTGCCACCCAACGTCCCAGCGAAGGACAACTGGTCCTTCACTCTTTATGACAACCAAACTCGTTCGAATCTGCAGACCGACCAGCGCTTCCCGAGCGTCAACAGTTTCGACAATGCCTCGTGACCAACCCGGACGGTTCGACCGATGTCTGGTTCAGCCCGAAGCTGCCACCAGGAGTGCCCGAGGCGAACTGGGCGCAGACCATCCCCGGCAAAGGATGGAACATGCTCTTCCGCCTCTACGGCCCCCTCGAACCCTGGTTCGACAAGACCTGGCGCGTGGGTGAGGTTGAACTGGTGAACTGACCCGACTGGTCGAGTGTGTGGATTCGCTTGGGAAACATGACCACCTTTTTGTCAGAAAACGCAGCAATAGGATGCGAGCCATTCGGTATTTCTGCAAATTGAATTTTCTTCTGACCGGATATAGGGCATAGAACAAATTTTCTTTATGTTTAAACGAGCTTGTGTTCAGCATTTGGGGGTCTCACTAGCGATTGCGGTCTCAGCGCTGTCTGCCGGAGCGCATGATACTCCGGTCGACTCTGCAGCGAAAACACCCTCCAGCGCAGCACAACCAGCCGCAGATAACACGGCTGCGCTGGCCAAAGCGACTCAGAACCCGGTGGCCAGTCTGATCAGTGTTCCCCTGCAAAATAACAGCAATTTTGGCATCGGGCCTTACAACCGAACCGGAAACATCTTTAATATTCAGCCGGTCATCCCCATGAAACTCAGCGATAAGGTCATGCTGATCACTCGGTGATCCAGCCGATCGTCTGGCAGCCTTATGCGCAGCAACCAACAGGGGGCAGTACGCGAGATCACGGTGGTATGCGCGATCTGAGGATGCAGCAGGCAGGAATCGTGCCTCCAGAGGCGGATAGTTCAGATAATTACTTTGAACACACTTGCATTCCATCGTCAACGACTACGAATGCATTCCCGACGCTCATTACGGATCCGCTCGGAAACCAGGTGAGCAATACCTACTACAGCTGCATGCGAGTGCCGCAGGCTGCTCAGGATGCGAATGATCTGGCAGTGGGAGGAGTAGGAACCACGTTTACTTATGACGTGGAATCGCGGCCTTTATGTACAAATTACCCAGACGGGGGGCAGAGCTGCATTTCCTATCCCAATGCCAATACGGTACAAACTACGCGGCTCCTCAACCTTCAAGGCGCTTCAGATCAGATAACCCGCGATCCTCGATATAAACCGTAATCCTCGCCCGCAAGATCGCCGCCGTGGCCAGCGTGGCTTATTCGAGCCGCTCATAGCCCGGGTCTCCCACGGGAATCAGGCGCGGAGGCTCGCCGTTCCACCACACCATGATTCGGCCGAACAGCGTCTCGTCGGTGGCCAGGCGATGGATGGCGTCCGCGATTTCGTCCGGTGAGATCAGAGTCGCGGGCACGAATCGAAAACCTCTCGATGATTTGGCGATTTGCACCAACTGAACGGCTGCAAATATGCACCGGCCGAGTTCTGAGAAGGCGGTTCTAACTTCCAAATCCTTACTTACGACAACAGCTTTGTACGTCCATGTGAACTAGGTTCGGGTTCGGTTTGTGTGATTCGCGTGGAAATGCTTGAGAACTTTTCTATGGCCTTGAGATTGATTCCACAAAACCAAGTTCAGAAGAGAACATTCAAGCGCGCAGTCAGTGCATGAGCCCAGGGGAGGTGCGGACGCTCGCCCGGTGTTGGTACGGAACTATAGGCTCCCACTAGAACAAGCTTCCACAGAATAAGGACTGCCTGATAATAGCCTTGCCACATGACTTCGCTGGGCCGTAGCGAGGTTGAGGCCGACGGCACACCAGGGAAGAAAAATGCACCCGCGCCCGGTGTCTGATTTAGCCGGGACCACGCAAAGCCGACTCCCATCGTGTCCGCTGGACGCTTGGGCACGAGTGCGACGCCAGTGAGTCGGGCTCCGGCGACAGGACAATTCTGCCACAGTGGCCTGGTTCAGCGATGGATCATTCTGCGCCGGCAGAGGCGATATACCTGAGACCTGTGACGCTCGGAAGAAAACAGTAGGCGCTCCCACGAGTGACGACGAATCGTGCGAAGCCACTCACCTTGACGGAACTGGTTGGGGAAGTGGGAATGGAGAAGACGCTGGATGATGGGCTATTGGCTCCGATCAAAGGGTCGACGCCGGAGATCATCCCACCGGCAAAGTTATCCGTGTTCATCCATTGCGACATAAGGAACTGAAACTGATTGAAGAAGTCAGCGTTAATGAAGTAGCCGATGAGTCCCCGTTCGATGCCGTCGTTGGGCTGCTGAGGATTGAACGGAGGACCGTAAGGAACGTTGCGGCGTATGATCCGTGCCTGCTGGGTAAAAAAGCCGGCAACGATTTCGTCCCGGGGATTGCCACGGCGAATGTGAGCGCCGATGGGACAATTGACGCCCTTGGGGTCTGGCTCAGACTGACCGGGCGCGGTACCAGCGTACAGGAACATGTTCAGGCGATCGGATGGAATGGGGCATCTGCCCACAGGAGAAAGGGCGAGCGGCTCACCACTCCGCCAACGGCCCAGGAGTTTGGCCGCGAGCTGGTCTGGGGTGAGGTCGATGGTGGGCGCGGCCTTCTGCAGAAATTCTTCGAACTCTGCGACCTCCTGCTTGAGAATGCGAAAGGCTGCGAAGGTGCCGTTGCGCGCGAGCTTCGTGTCGGCTACATCCTTGGAGTACTTGTTGCCGAAGGTATTCTCAAAGCCTAAAAGAAAGTCGCCCGCCGGCGAGCTCCCATCCTTGTTGACGCCCAGGTCAGGATAAGGTCGCGCGGGTTTGGGCCCTCCGGCAAGGAACGGCTGAGAAAGGCCGTCTCGATAACCAAAATGGACATACCCGTCGGGAAGAACCTGGCCATCGTGGCGATGGGTGAGACGGAATGAATCTGAAATCGCTGCAAGTAATTCGGAAGTGCGCGCTTCCAGCTCATATGAGGTGTGCGCGAAGAGTGAAAAGATTGCGTGAACCTCGGAGGCATCGCCCATGCGGCCTTCCCAATTGCCGGGGGCGCTGGCATCCACATCGAAGATTGCTTCTGCGTTGCCGATGGCTCCGCCAGCAAATTCGGGCGCGAACCCCGCGAGAAGAGTCGATGAAACGCCCAGCGACGAGAGTCCTTCGTAAGTGAATGCCAGGTTCAGCGTGTAGTCCGGCTTGACATGCCATGTGGCGGCAGTGGTGATAGCAAGCTTGTCAGGATTGGTTGCGGCGGGAATAGATCTGGTCAAGTTGCCAATCAGGGCCCTTGCGCGGCCCGCGTCCGCAACGGCGACAATGAAGTGCCGAACACGGGCGAACGAACCGTAGCCGCGCAGAATGATTCCCTGGATGTCATCCAACTGGAGCGCACTCACGACCACCTCCACAGCTATAGGGCGGGAGCTATTGGGGCGGAGTGCATCCGTTGCTCCAGATCTGCACGACGGCGCAATTGGGGTAGGCCGAGTAAAGGCCCGTTGGCAGGTTGTACTGGCTCACGAAGGCTTCGAAGGCGGCGACATTTTGTTGCACGGGAAGTGGAGGAGCCGGGTCGACACAGGAGAGGAGTGCGTTGAACACGTCTCCCAGCAGATTCGTGAACGCCTGGATGTATGCGTTAAAGTCGCCGTCGTAAGTGGTTATCACAAACAAATACTGGGTCCCGGGAATCATCAGAAACCGGGCAAAATGAACGGTACCTACCTGCGTTAGCGCGGCATTAATAGCAGCCTGATTCTGGGCGAGATATTCCAGAATAGCCTGATTCTTGCCAGGCTGGATCGTCAGCATCAGGTTGAGCGGGCTCTGAACTGCTGTGACTACTGGAGCGGGAGCAGACGACATACGGATCCTCCTTCGGTCTCCAAGTTCTTATGGCTAACCCATGGAACAAAAACTCTACGATTTTGCGGGTGCCGTCACTATACACCGAATCGGCTCCATTTCTGAACTCTCGTCATCTTCAGCCCGGTGGCCCGAAGGTCCAAGGAAGAATCGCTGCATGTTTTGGCTATCTGGCGAATAGCCTTACGCCGTTGCTTCTGCCCAGTTACGAAGATGCTGTTGGCCGGATTGCCAACATCCCGTTAACCCTGGGGGAACCCGCGATAATCTTGTGGCTTTTGATTAGGGGAGCAAAGGATCAACCACGCTGGGTGTAATTGCCCAAATTAGGGTCCGTACTTAAATGAAGTCGGCGTCATCCATAACCATCCCCGCAACCTAATCCATGTACAGGACCGCAAAAGTGCGTACGTTGTCGCTGCCAAAGGCGTTGCCCACCAAGATATAGGGGCCGCTGATGCTGGAGCGATGTAGGGCGGTGTGCAGCTCTCGAGCGATACGGACGCTGGTGCGCGGCATGGGACCGGGATCGCTAAACCCCGCCCCGGCACGGTCATAGCTGCAGGCGCGAGTCCATTTTGCGATCTGTGGTTGCACCTTTGACCAGGCTGGCGCCCAGTCTTCGTATCCGGAATCGAAGACCACAGTGGGTGAGCCGCTGCCCATGCAGTAAAGATTCAGCCGCGCTCCGTCGCCTGCCCGAACGAGTTGTCCAGGGCGGGTGTAGACGGTGTCGTCGGCGACGGAGCTCGTTGCGCTTTGTCCCAACGCGGCCACGTCGAAGATGAGTGAGGCTCACAACATGAAAATTGGTATGTGTTTCATATGGCGCCCCCGCAACTGGTTTGTGCCCAAAGATGCCTCGGTCGGACGATTCAGTCTGACTTTCCCCGGCTGGCGGGCGGCCTCAACTGTTACCTGAGCCATATCGAGTTCCACATGTACGAATTCAACCAACTGATCATCCTGCTGAAGCGAGAGTACGGCGAACCCGTGGCCGCGCCCGCGAAAGGCCCCACATGCGCCGTGAGGCGCTTGTGCCGCCGAGGGGAAACTAGCGGGAAGCCGTTCCGGAAAGCTTTCAGGGAACGTCTTCCCCAAGGCACAGAATCTACGTCGGACCGTCAGCAAACGAGTAAACAGCTCGGAAGCCAGGCGCTCAACGGTGAAGGAAGACTGCTGCCGTTGTACGGCAGCAGTCTGGCGGTACTCCAGAGGCTCGGCCCGAACCCTCGCACCTTTTCGTTTTGGAAAGACAAGGCGATCTTGCCGGCAGTGGTCCGGCCCCACAAGTTCGACATGACGACAACACGTCCAAGTGGATGGCCGAGCCCTGCGGCTTTGTTCTCGAAGCCCAATGTCGGCGACAGTGCATTTTATCGTTCAGAATTGGCCGACAGATAGGGTTACGCAGCCGAATTGAGCAACCCATGCACTTTTGCGTCAAGATCACGAGCAACTTTGAGAACCGCAGAGTTGTTGTAACCAGAGGAATCCAGTCATCGTGTCGTAACTTAGATGGACTCCATCGGGACGCTCATCGATGAGTACTGTCAACCGGCGCATAGCATCCAGCGTCTGGAACAATTTTCACCATCTGCTTCATCATCAGGGGATTCCCGATCAAGAGGCGGACACTCTGCGGAGCACTGTCGCCGAGTTCTTTGCGCAGGACTTCACCGAAATCGAAAGCCGCAAACTCCATTAGACCCATTTCGCCGACTGCCTGGAGACCCGACTAAAATGAATGGTGGGTTTCGCGCTCACGATTATGCCCATACGCCAATCAGTCCGGCCAAAGATGAGGCGCAATCAAGCAGAAGATCATTCAGTGCCTCGAAACGCGCGTCATATCCTGATTGTCGCTGTTCCACCCATGAGGACCCTCGACGTGTTCGGTCCTGCAGAGGTATTCGGCGACGCGAATTGGCTGCGGGGCGGAGATCCGGTATATAGAGTCAACATCATTTCGGCCTGCGCCGACCGCGTGGTTTCAAATCATCTCGGCACGCTTGTGCATACTGATCGGACATTCCAGGAATATCAAGGGCCGATCGATACACTTCTCGTTGCGGGATGCATGGGCCCGCGCGAACTGCACTATGAATCGGGATTTCTGGACTGGCTCAGATTGCAGAGCGCCCGTAGTCGACGGTTCGGTTCGATCTGTACTGGCGCGTTTGTCCTGGCAAAGGCCGGCCTTCTCGACGAACGTCGCGCAACCACACACTGGAATTGGGCACGCGAACTTGCAGAAGACTACCCACGCGTGGCCGTAGATCCCAACCCGATCTATATCCGCGATGGCAGTTGCTTCACTTCCGCGGGGGTAACTGCCGGCATCGATCTGTGCCTCGCGCTGGTCGAAGAAGATCTTGGTAGACTTCTCGCCCTTCGAATTGCACAGATGATGGTCGTGTTTCTGCGCCGTCCGGGTGGACAATCACAATTCAGCGCAACCCTCGAAGCTCAAACCCGCGAGAGTCCGCCTCTGGGTGATTTGCTTGCTTGGCTTCCTGACCATCTTCGCCAGGACCTTTCAGTCAATTCACTCGCTCGCCGTACTGCGATGAGCACTCGCAACTTTACTCGCCTATTCAAGCAGGAACTTGGAAAGACTCCCGCGCAACATGTCGAGGATCTGCGCTTGGAAGCAGCACGCCGCCAGCTGGAATCAACCGCGCGGAGCACGGATGAAATCGCTGATGCGTGCGGGTTAGCCAGCGCCGAAGTCCTTCGCCGCATGTTCCAGCGACGCCTGCGGGTCACGCCTGGCCGATATCGGGCATCCTTCGGGCCAACTCGAGGACATTAGCTGCAACGCTCATCGTTGGCGAGAATGGTGGGTCTTTTGTCCTTAATCGCTCGCTCTTATCGGAGCGGTGCCTGCATCCAAAACCTACATACGTTATCGTGCCGGGCGTAACGCCACCAATATCCCTTCAGGAGAATCATTATGAGTAACCTTGACCTCATGTTGAAACGCAACAAAGAGTTAGCTGCCCCAATGCCAATGCTTCCTCAGTCTTTGCAGACTTTGAAAGCCGTAATCATCGGTTGCGCCGATATGCGCGTGGACCCTTCTCATGTGCTTGGAATCAAACCCGGTGAAGCCGTCGTCCTAAGAAACATCGGCGGTCGAGTCACGCCGGGACTGTTAGAGGAGTTTGCTCTCCTCGGACGAATCGGAGAGGTTGCCAAAACGATTCCGGGAGGCGGCGGAGAGTTTCACTTGATCGTGCTCCACCATACGGATTGCGGCAGTACGCGTCTCGTAGGAGACCCAGCCATGCTGGCGCACTATTTTCAGATACCGGAAAAGGAAGTTGCAGCCAAGTCAGTTCTCGATCCACGCAAGGCGGTGGCTGTTGACGTTGCTGCGCTCAAGGCGATTCCGGCATTGCCGGGAGAATGGCTCATATCCGGCCTCGTTTATGACGTATCCACCGGACTTGTCGAGGTTGTCGTGCCTGCAGTGCCAATTCGCACCACCAAAGTGGCCTGATCATCGAGGTTGCGTAAAGCGCGCCGGCGTCACGGCGCAAGATCTGCGTGTAGCGTGCATCTTTCCGAGTGACGCCGACAAGAGATGAGGCATGATGAGCGTTCCTTTGTTTATTAGTGAGAGATCTAAGCCAGCGCTGTCTGTGCGACCGCTTTCCGTTGGCTGCCTCATCTTCGAGCGGATGGATCAGATTGACTTTACGGGACAGTTTGAAGTTCTTTCACGCATGCCGGACACAACAATCCAGATTATCGGGAAAGGCGTTTCTCCGGTGCGTGATGTACAAGGGCTTCGGCTTTCGCCGGATGTGAGGATCACAGAAGCACGAGTATTTGATGTTCTGCTCGTCCCCGGCGGTCATGGGCAGCAGGCGCTGATGCACGACGAAGAAGTGCTTGAACTTATCCGCAAGCATGTGCAGAGGACAAAGCTCCTGTTTTCAGTCTGCACCGGAGCCCTGCTCTGTGGTGCAGCGGGTGTGCTTATGGGAAGACAGGTGAACACTCATTGGAGTACCCGCCATCTGATGCAGTATTACGGAGCGGTTCTTGTGGATGCAAGGGTCGTGGTCGATGGCAACTTCATCAGCGCTGCCGGCGTGACGGCTGGACTCGATGGGGCGTTGGCGCTGGTCTCTCTCTTGCGAGGAGATGCGGCAGCTCAGGAGATCCAGCTTGCCATTGAATATGCGCCGAACCCTATCTTTCAGAGCGGGACTCGGAGAGCGCACCGGTTGATGTGCTTGAGAGCTATCAGAAGAAGTACGAGCCGATCGGGACTGCAAGGGAAACCAAGGCAATTCGCTATGCGGCGATGCAGTTCTGTAATAATCCCGAAGGGACCACGCCCAGGCTCAGTAACCCAAGTACCGAAGGGCCATCTTCGCGGTCCGCTTGAGTTCCTCCTTCGTCGAACCATTCGCCGCCTGGATGGATAGACCGGCAATGATGGATGAGAGATACCGGGCGTAGTCGTCCAAATTGATATCCTTCAGCATCTCTCCGCTTTTTCGCGCTTTGAGAAGGCGCTTCCGAAGGGCAACTTGATTCTGCTTCCGCATTTCCGTCATGAGATCTCGGGCCGGTGTAGCGTCCAGGCTGCAGCCAGCCGCCCCCGCCAGCGTCATGCAGGTCGGCGGATGACCAGGCGTGGTGAGGAATGCAACGGTGTTTGAGAAGAGCGCACGAATGAACTTGTCGAGTGTCGGTTCCTCCAGGGCCTTACCTGCGTACATCGCTCGCTTTTCCATATAGCGCTCTGCCGCGAGCGAGAACAGCGCATGCTTGTCACCGAAGGCCGCGTAGATGCTCGAGGGGTTGAGACCCATCGCCTGAGTAAGATCGGCCATGGATGTTCCCTCGTACCCGCGTTCCCAAAAAAGCAGCATCGCCGCCTCTAGAGCTGCTTCCTTGTCAAAGCTGATCGGTCGTCCTGTCTTTCCAGTCCCTTTTTTCATCGTTTTTCTCACCACTCAAATATTAGATCGCGAAATCGTGCATCCGACTCGCCCTTGAGCACATCTGTAACGAGTGTTCCGGATTACCCCGGACGGGCCGCGCAGGTTTGAAACCCGGTGCATGGCGAGTTTATTTCACGAAGGGAGCAACTATGGGAAAGCTTGAGGGTAAGGTTGCAGTCATCACGGGTGGATCGAGCGGCATGGCGCTGGCGAGCGCCAAGCGGTTCGTTGAAGAAGGCGCCTATGTTTTCATCACGGGCCGGAGGCTGGAGGCGCTCGACGAGGCCGTCAAGCTGATTGGCCGGAACGTGACCGGGGTGCGCGGCGACGCAGCCAATCTCGACGACCTCGACCGCCTGTTCGATACAGTCAAGCGGGAAAAGGGCAAGATCGACGTCCTGTTCGCGAGCGCTGGCACGGGCGAAGCCGTCAAGCTGGGCGAGATTACCGAGCAGCACTTCGATGCGGCCTTCGGCCTGAATGCGCGCGGCACGCTGTTTGCGGTTCAGAAGGCGTTGCCTCTGTTCAACGATGGCGGATCAATCTTCATGACCGGGTCAGTTGCTTCGGTGAAAGGTTTTCCTGGTTACGGCGTGTATGCGGCGAGCAAGGCGGCGTTGCGCTCATTCGCACGCACTTGGCTCAACGAACTGAAGGGCAGGAATATCCGGGTGAACGTGCTGAGCCCGGGGCCGATCGCGACACCGATGCAGGACCAAGTTCTCGACGAGGAGGCGAAGCGGCAGTTCGAGTCCCTGATCCCGCGGGGAAAGATGGGTCGTCCTGAGGAAATTGCGACGGTCGCGCTGTTTCTTGCTTCAGACGATTCGAGCTTCGTGAATGGGGTGGAGTTGTCTGTCGACGGCGGCTTCTCGGCAATCTGAATCGGGCCAGATGGAGTTCTATGAGTTTCCCAATGCTGTTCACTCCGATGCAAATCGGCAACTTGAAATTAGCCAACCGGATCGTGATTACCCCGATGGGACAGTACTCGGCCGAAGACGGGCAAATGAACGATTGGCACCTGATGCACCTGGGTCAGCTGGCCAGCTCCGGTGCAGCGTTGTTAACAATTGAAGGGACTGCGGTCACCCCCGATGGGCGCACCACCTATGCTGACGTCGGGCTCTATTCGGATGAGTGTGCGGTCTCCATGGCTCGAGTGCTGCATGGCGTTCGGCGGTGGTCGGACATGCCCATCGGAATCCAGCTCAACCATGCGGGCAGGAAGGCGTCTCGGCAAAGAATATGGGACGGCGGTGCGCAGATTCTGCCTGGGCAGCCCAATGGTTGGAAGACTTATGCTCCGTCACCGATCGCTTTCCTTGCTGCGGATACACCACCCGTCGCCTTAGACCGCGATGGTCTGGCCGCAGTTCGCAATGCCTTCGCGGCCGCAGCGTGGCGCGCTTCGAGGATCGGGCTGGATTTCATTGAGATCCTTGGCGGGCACGGCTATCTGCTCCATGAGTTCCTATCGCCTCTCTCCAACCGCAGAGACGACGAGTACGGAGGCTCATTGGAAAACCGAATGCGCTTCCCGCTCGAGGTTTTCGAAGCCGTGCGGGACGCTTTTGCACATGAGCGCCCCGTTACGATGCGGGTATCGGCGACTGATTGGGTGGAAGGGGGTTGGTCCATTGACGAGACGATCGCCTTTGTCGAAGCGCTACAGGCCAGAGGCTGCGCTGCGATCGAGGTTTCAAGCGGCGGTTCGAGTCCATCTGCGCAGATTCCGGTCGGACCCGGCTATCAGCTCCCCCTGGCGCGAGCAGTCAAGCAGGCGACAACGCTGCCTGTCATCGCTGTCGGTCTAATCACCGAATTCGAGCAAGCCGAGTCGATCCTCAGTACGGGAGATGCCGATATTATCGCGCTCGCTCGGGCCATGCTCTACGACCCCCGTTGGCCCTGGCACGCTGCCGCTCACTTTGGGGCTCAAATCAGGGCGCCAAAACAGTATCTTCGCTCCCAACCCAATGGCTTGCGGAATTTGTTCTTTTGACTTCTGTCCTGCCGCTCAGATGAAAATCTCGAGATGAATCGGCGGCGCGTCCGGCGAGCGTCCAATTCGGCGACTGCACGTCGTCGCCACAACACTAAGTAAGTTCAACTTCAAGATTGGTGAAGAGAGGTTTCTATGAGCTACGCAATTTTAGGTGCAGGCAAAGTCGGACAGGCGATCGCCAAAGCATTTGCCCGAAACGGGATTGAAGTCGCAATAGCAAGCAGGCAGCCGATCGAGGCGCTTGCGCCGATCGCAAAGGCAATCGGGCAAACGGTCGTCCCCAAGACGTTGCGGGACGCGATCAAAGCCGAGATCGTTTTTTTAGCGGTTCCTTTCGAAAGCTATAAAGAGGTGGCGAAGGCGGCTCAAAGCTGGCAGGACAAGATCGTGATCGACGTTACAAACGCTTACGGTGTCCCTCCAGAAAAGCTGGGCAACCTTCCTTCCTCCGTTGTGATATCGCAAGCCTTACCCGGAGCAAGCCTGGTCAAGGCTTTTAACCATCTATCCGCGAAGAAATTGGCTGAAGACCCTAAGGTCGATGGCGAACGCCGCGTTGTGTTCCTTTCAAGTGACGACCAAACTGCTGGTAACGAAGTTGCGAAATTAGTTGAACGACTCGGCTTTGCACCAGTGTGGCTGGGGAGGCTTACAGAGGGAGGCTTACTCGTCCAGGCACGAGGGAACTCCTGGGCTCCGCTGATTTTTCAGGACCTCTTCAAGAAGGGGGAATAGGGAAATGTTTAACCACGTGATTTTGGCCTGAACAATACCACCCACGGCATTCCGCTGATTCTCTGATCGCGATTCGATCCTCACGGTCGACAAGAACGGTCAGAGGCATTTCTGTCACATGGCATGCATCAACAAGAGGCCGAAGCGACCAGCAACACGAGGCACTGGGCAAGCAGGGACACAACGAGCAGCGGAACACGGATCAATAACACCCTATCCCACGACGCCTGTAGCTCTCGACCGTTGTGGAGTGTTTTTCTGGCTTTCGCCGCTTCGGTTTGAATCCGATTAATTGGTTTTGACAAGAGATTGTAGAGAATGACGAACAGAATCAGCATTAGGAGCGATGCGAGATAGAACCAGCGCTGCCCACTCCTGCTAAACACGGCCAGCAAGAGGTTGGACAAGATCGCCAAGACGCCCCAGATCGGCATCCGCGCGTCGGCGAACAAGTGAAAAAAACCCATGATTTCGGTTCCGGCAGTTGGTGAAGCCATTCTGAGAGCGGCACGCCCGATAGTCAAAAAGAACATGTCCGTGCCGAACACAACTGCTGTGCTTAGAATGCCAACTAGAGATAACAGCCACATCCAATGGTTCATTGTCCTTCCGCCTTTCTAACCGACGCCGGGGCGATTTGCTGGAATACTTCCAGCAGATTGAATTCGTCCCAATGCTCGATCCGCTTTCCTTCAAGCGTGCTTATCGAAAATGCCTCGGATTGGTTCCTCGACGCACACTATCAAGCGTAGCGATCACCCGCCCAGTTGCTTGTATTACGCCCTGATAAGTTCTAACTCTGGTTAAGCTCCTGGCGGTAGCAGGGTCAGGCCGAACGGTCGAGCCAGATCAACCAGTTGTGGGGGACTGGGGGCTGGCGAACATTTTGCCACCGCCAAGAAGTACTCCTCTAGTCCGCCGGGAGTAATAACGAATACCAGACGGCTGGGCGTGGACGCCGCGTTGCGAAAGCCGTGCGGAATGTTGCGGGGCAAGATCGCGGAGGCACCAGCGGAGACGGTCCGGCGCTCATCTCCGACATGCAACTCGTAGCTACCGTCAAGAATATAAAATATCTCGTCCTCACGTGAATGGATGTGACGCGGTGGACCCCAACCAGGCGGCGTAACCTGTTCGATCACTGCATACCGTCCTCCAGTACCGGCGGCGGTGGCAATCAAACGCATTGTGGTCCCGAGCATCGTGAAGGTGGACCCACCACCGGCATCCATCAGAATCGGATGAAAAGGCGGTGCGGCGAGACCGGCCATAGCGTCTACCTCCATCTTGGCTTCACTCATCAGTCTAGGCTCCTTCCTGGTCAAGACCACTAACTCAAGTACGGTCGCTGCGACGCGGCTCCAAATACTACGCGTGAGGCGGAGGCGGCACTGGCGTCAGACCGCGGAGGCGCATGAATACCTCCAGCAGCTTGAGTTCGTCGCAGTGCGATGCTTCGCATCTGCACCGCCGTACTGTTGGGCTAATAGCCCATGAATGGCTCAAATCACATGGATCAACAAGAGGCCGGTGACAAGCATCACCGCACAGGTCACGCCATGAACGGAGAATGCTGTGGCTTTTCGCCCGCCAGACACCAAAATGTTGGACATGTCGCCAAAAGGGATGATGGTGAAAACTAGAAGAACTATGCCTACCGTCCGGCTTTCCGTAGTCAGCATCAGGGTCAATACGGCCAGTCCAGCTACGACGTCCCGAATTCCTTTCAGACGTAGCCAGGCAAGAGTGTCAGCATCGGATGCAGGCGGTTTCAGACCAAACGATCCTAAGACTCGTTTGGGAGATGCGAGGTAGAAACAACCGATAACAATGATCCCCACGGCTATGAGAGCCGCCAGGATGAGCGGAATAGCGTTGTGCATAAAATATTCTCTCCTTGTTATATAATCTAGCAACGCTATATATGATGTGAAGCGTTTGAAAAAGTTTCACCATTCGCATGGACATTCCGGCGTCATGAGCATGTCCTTGAGCATCTTGCAGGCTGGCCGATTCGCGGAGGTGGGTGGTATGGAGCTCGACAAGGCTTTCGGCGGTGCTGCCCGCAGATCGGTCTCCTAATTTTTTCCCTAACCTTTTCCGCCCTATCCCGAGGATCAGACTATGTCGCGCGTTCACGTTCGATTAGAAGTCCCCGCGCTGTTCTACATCGTCTCGGATTGCTCGAACTTCTTCGGTGGGCAAGCCCTTTGGGACACGGAGCGGCCAATCATCACGGCGCAGCCGCGCGGGAGAAAGGGGCTCTTGTCGCCACAGTCGATCGTAATGAGAAGCTGGGCATCCTCGCCAACTCCTCGGTGAGCTTCTGGGACTCCGCCTGCGATAGGAGTCTGGGCTTGCTAACCCGTCATCCTCAACCAGCCAACTGCCAGAGCTGGTTAACGGGGCTTCCCGGGTCCTGTGTGTAGACCTGGAGCAGCAGTTTACCGAACCCGGGCGTGGCGACGGTCCCAGCCCCAGGAATGTCGATGACAAGTGTGTTTCCGTAGGGATCCTTCTGTATGCTCTGGATGAAGTACCAGCCCGGCGGACCTTCGACGAACTTCCAAAGCTGGTTATCGTAATCTTTCGACTTCTGCGAGTAAGCGTCGAGAAGCGTTTGCTTCGGGGGGGCGCTGAGGCCGCCTCGAATGTCGATGACAAGTGTGTGACCGTCCGGATCCTTCAGGGGGCTCTCGATGTAGAAATAGCCCGACCCCGACGGATCAGGCTCGAGGGCCCACAACTGGTTATCGCCGCCAGTCGGCGTGTAGGCGTCGAGCGGCGTGTTCTTCGAGGGCGTGGCGCCGCCCCCCTGGATGTCGATAACCAGGGGGACACCCCCTGGGTTCGTCACTTGGCTCTGGATGTTGTAGTAAGTAGGCACGATAAAAACCTCCTATGGTTAGCCATTCCAGCCTGACACGCGACAGTTTAAAGTGTTACTAGGACGCGCCTCAACCGCAATTGCGTACGCAGCCGTTCTGAGCAGTTGGTCGCCTACCCTTCCCTTATCAGATTATGGATAGGTGGCCCGCCATTGAGGGTGACCCCGTCCATTGAGCGGCAGCAGACTTCCCAGAACAGGACATCGGGACAACTGTCTCGCTCAAGACCTGTTGCTAGCAGTTCAAAGGCACCGTTATCGTGCAAGACATGTCTGCGAGTCCTTCCGGTTTACTCGTTACAGCGGTCGAATCTGCATCGGCAACTAATGGTGAACCATTCCATCCATATCTTCGTATCAGAAACCGATAGGCAGGCCGATGCAACTACAAATCGATAACCTCTCCAAGCGCTATGCTAGCGGAACGCAAGCGTTGCAGGGCGTTTCGCTGTCCATTCCACAAGGCATGTTCGGATTACTTGGCCCCAACGGCGCGGGCAAGTCCACGCTGATGCGCACGTTGGCCACGCTGCAGGAGGCCGACAGCGGCAGCGCTCGCCTCGACGGACTCGACGTGCTGCGGCAAAAGGACGAAGTCCGCAAGCTGCTCGGCTATTTGCCGCAGGAGTTTGGGCTCTATCCCAAGGTCACAGCGGAAAATCTGCTTTCTCATTTCGCCACGCTAAAAGGCCTGGAGAACGCCCGCGAGCGGCGCGACGTAGTGCACGCACTGCTACGGCAAACGAACTTGTGGGACCATCGCAATAAGCCGCTGGGGAGCTTCTCTGGAGGCATGAAGCAGCGCTTCGGTATCGCGCAGGCTCTGCTGGGCAATCCGCGGCTCATCATTGTCGACGAGCCAACCGCCGGACTCGACCCCGAGGAACGCGTGCGCTTCCACAACCTGCTCAGCGCGATCGGCGAAAACATCATTGTCATTCTCTCCACCCACATCGTCTCCGACGTAAGCGATCTTTGCCGCAATATGGCGATCATCCATCAGGGTCGCGTGCATGCCGCGGGCGATCCTGCTGCTTTGGTCGAGACGCTGAACGGGCGCGTGTGGAAGAAGGCCATTGCGCGCGCGGAGGTGCCAGACTATCAGCAACGCTTCCGCGTGATTTCCATGCGCTTAGTCGCGGGCCGAACATTGCTGCACGTACTCGGCGATGAGTTGCCCGAACCGGACTTCGAGCCGGTCGTTCCCGATCTCGAGGACCTGTACTTCGCGACCGTCCGCGGATTCTCGGCCAGCTGACACTATGCTAGCGAATATCTTCCTCTTCGAGCTTCAACAGCGGCTGCGACGCATCTCGACCTGGGTCTATTTCCTCGTCTTCTTCGCGCTTGGCTGTTTGTTTGCCTTGACGTCAGGTGGAGCAATCTCCGGCTCCAGCGTCGATTTCGGCACCGGCGGCAAGGTGCTGATCAATTCGCCGTATGCGCTGAACTCGATCATCACCTATATCAGCTTCTTTGGCATCGTCATCACCGCGGCTATCGCGGGACAGGCGACCTTTCAAGACATCGACAGCAACTGTGCTGTCTTCTTCTACACCGCGCCGATCACCAGGTTCGACTACCTCGGCGGGCGCTATCTTGCCGGGTTTGCCGTCCAAGTCCCGATTTTCGCAAGCGTGGGTCTGGGCGCCTGGGTTGGCACGCTGATGCCCTGGATCGACAAAACCCGGCTCGGTCCACAGATGGCGGCGGCCTACTTTCAGCCGTACTTCATCAACGTTCTGCCGAATCTCCTCTTCTTGACGGCAATCTTCTTCGCATTGGCGGCGCTCTCCCGCAGAATGTTGCCCGTCTATGTCGCTAGTGTGCTGGTGCTGATCGGGTACTTCGCTGTCAGCCAATTGTCCGGCACCGCACTGACTGTGAGCGTACGCGCGGCTCTGGCCGACCCACTTGGCGGCTCCGCCATCGACCGCATCACGCGCTACTGGACGCCCTTCCAGCGCAACACCCAGCTCATCCCATTGCAAGGCATTTTGCTTGCGAACCGCATCTTGTGGCTCAGCGTAGGAGCCACCTTTCTAGCGTTCACCTATGCGAAATTCGCTTTCACCTATCCTGCGGAAAAAAGCAAGCGCCGCGAAGTGGTCGAAGACAAAGAAGCGCTTTGCCTCGCGAATACGCTGCCCATAGCCCATCCGAAGTTCTCGGCGGCTGCGTCGCTGCGCCATGTGATGTCGCTTACCCGGATCCAATTCAAGGAAACAACCAAGAACGTTTTCTTCCTGGTGCTGATGCTGGCTGGTTTCCTGTTCGCCATATTCACGGCAGCAGGAATCACCAATCCGCAGGCCACCAGGACCTGGCCCCTCACCTACCAGATGCTGCAGATGGCCGGCGCGGGCTTTGGCATCTTCGCCATAGCGATCATCATTTTCTATTCTGGCGAACTGGTTTGGCGCGAGCGCGACGCGCAGCTCAACCAGGTGATCGACGCCTTCCCCCTGCAGCGATCGGTACTGTTCTGCTCCAAGCTGTTCGCGCTGATGCTGGTTCAGGTTGTGATCGTACTGTTGATCCTCGCCGCCGGCCTGGTGGTACAGACCGGGCAAGGCTACTACCACTTCCAGCTCGGCCTCTACTTCTGCGAACTCTTCCTGAATCGGCTGATCGGACTTTGGACCCTCTGCGTACTGGCGATGTTCGTGCAGGCCATCGTCAACAACAAATATCTTGGCCACTTCGTGATGGTGTTGTACATCATCGCGACACTCGCGCTTCCTCAGGCGGGGCTTCAGGATTTTCTCTATCGCTACGGACAAACGCCGCAGGCCACGTATTCCGACATCAACGGCTACGGTCCTTTCCTGCAGTCGCTGGTTTGGTTCAGGATCTACTGGGCAATTGCCGCCGTCCTGCTGGCGATCGTCACCAACCTCCTCTGGGTGCGCGGCACGGAGAGCAGCTGGCGAGTGCGCATGAGCCTCGCTGCAGCACGCTTCTCACGTGCGACCATGGCCGGCGTGACCGCCTGTGTTGTTCTACTTCTCTGCGTGGGCGGATACATCTTCTACAACACACACATCCTTAATCCTTACCGCACCACATTCAAGGTTGACGAAGACCGCGCGCAGTACGAGAAGAAGTACCGCCGGTACTGGTCGCTGCCGCAACCGCGCATCACCGATGTGACGACGCAAATTGACATCTATCCGGAGCAGCGCTTGGCCTCAGTAAGTGGCATGATGTGGCTCGAGAACAGGACGTCCGTCGACATCGACCGCATTGCCGTGACCCTCTGGCCATCGAACATTGCACCGCTGCCCCGACCGCATGTGCAGATAAACAAGCTCGGCTTGGCCGGAGGATCGTCCACCCTGATTGAAGATCCGTCGGTCGGCTTTTATCTCTACAAGCTCCCTGCACCGCTGCCGCCGCACGGCCGCATTCAACTCGATTTCGCGCTGCAATACGACAATCCTGGCTTCGAGAATTCGCAGCCCAACACCGACATCGTGCATAACGGAAGCTTCCTTTACGACAGTTATCTGCCGTTCATCGGGTATTCGCCGACCATTGAGTTGACCGACGACAGTACGCGCCATAAGCACGGCCTGGAGAAAGTGAGACGGCTGCCGAAGGTCGATGATGTCGCGGCGCGCGAGTACAACAGTGGTGCCTTCGATGCCGACTGGATTAACTTCGACGCCACAGTCAGTACCAGCGAAGATCAGATCGGCATCGCTCCTGGATATCTGCAGAAGGAGTGGGTCGATGGCGGGCGGCGCTATTTTCATTACAAGATGGACACGCCGATTCTCGACCTGTACTCAATCCAGTCGGCGCGTTATGCGGTGCGCCGCGACCGCTGGGACGGCGTGAACCTGGAGATTTATTACCAGCCCGGCCACGAATTCAACATAGAGACCATGATGCGAAGCATGAAGGAGACGTTGGCCTACTGCACGGCAAACTTCAGCGCCTTCCAGTTTCATCAGCTTCGCATCATCGAGTTTCCGGGTTATGGGACGTTTGCCGAGTCGTTCGCCAACACCATTCCGTTCTCCGAAGCCATCGGCTTCATCACCAAAGTGAGCAAGAAACCTGAGGCCGTGGACCTACCCTTCTACGTGACGGCGCACGAGACCGGACACCAGTGGTGGGCACACCAGGTGATTTCGGCTTACGTCGAGGGCGCAACCTCGATCGATGAGACCATGGCGCAGTACACCGCGCTTATGGTGATGAAGCACCACTTCGGACCGGAGTCGATGAACCGATTCCTGCGCTTTGAGCTCGACCAGTATCTACGCGGCCGCGCACAGGAGCGCAACGAAGAATACCCCTTGTACCTGGTCGATCCCAATCAGGGTTACATTCACTACAACAAGGGCGCGATGGTGATGTATGCCCTACAGGATTACATCGGCGAAGATAAGGTCAATGAGGCGATCCGAGAATTCCTGAAGACCTATGCCTTCAAGGGCCCGCCATATCCGACCTCGCTCGATCTGGAAGGCTATTTCCGCAAGGTGACGCCGCAGGAGTATCAGTACCTGTTCGATGACATGTTCCTCAACATCACTCTGTACGACAACCGTGCACTTTCCGCCGACTATGTGAAGCAGCCCGATGGCAAGTACCAGGTCGATCTGACCGTGGAGGCTAAGAAGTTCCGCGCGGATGGGCGCGGCCAGGAACGCTTAATTCCTCTGCACGACTGGATCGATATCGGCGTGCTGGACGCGGACGGAAAGTATCTCTACCTGCAAAGGCACCGGATCGATCAGCAGAAGATCGACATCACAGTGACGGTGGACAAAGTGCCGTCGAGGGCGGGTATCGATCCCCTGGACAAGCTGATTGACCGCAACCCGGATGACAATGTGATCACGGTGAAGCGGCGCTAGTGTAGCTAGGGGGATTCGCTCGTTCAGGTGATTCCACGTGACCTTGAGAATGCAATCGGGGCAGGGGACCGGCGCCTGATTTCTTCCGCTCCACGCTGCTTAAGCGGAACCGAACGGGAGCTCCTTCCGGAAAGCGCGGTCGAGCCATCAGGCGCGGACAGCCGAAGGGCACCAGTTGCGCGAACATAGGTAATCTCGGTTTGTCATCCTAATCTCGCTGGCTAGGGATCGACCGATGCTGGCCATCCCGTCCGACTCAGTTCTGGCGCACAGATCCGCTTTGCAGAGGCCCTACTCCTTGGTGGGGGGCTCCATCACCATGTTCCGGTGCCGGGATTGAAAAATAAAACGCATCCCAGTCGCACTTGCTCGGCCCTGCGAACCGATGGCCGGTTTCAGTCGCCGGAAGCTTTCACCAAGATCACGGTTGCATCGTCCTGAAGGCCTGCGCCGTTGGCGTGGCTGCGGACCTCGTCCAGAATGGTCTCCGTCGAGGCGTCAGCGCGCGACATGTGATTGCGCAGCCGTTCGGGGCCGTATTCCTCGCTGTCCGGGCCCGCGGCTTCGGTGATGCCGTCGCTGTAGAGCAAAAGCCGCGCACCTTCGCCGAGCTGAATCTCGGTGTCGGAATACTCTCCAAAGGTCAAGCCGAGGGGCATTCCTGATTCTGTCTGCAGGAAGCGCGCGCCGGTGCGGTCGATGAGCAGCGGCGGCAGATGTCCGGCGCTGGCAAATCTCAAGGTTCGCTTCGCCGGATCGAGCACCGCATAAATCAGCGTGACAAATTTGCCGGATGGAAAATCCTCCACCATCAACCGATTCAGCCTGTTCAAAACTTCAGCTGGAGACTTGCAGGTATCGGCAAGAGATCGCAACATGCCGCGGGTAGCGGACATGAGCAGGGCCGCCGCCATTCCCTTGCCGGAAACGTCGGCCAGCACAAGAGCCCACGAGCCGTCTTCGAGGGGAATGTAGTCGTACCAGTCGCCGCCGACCTCTCCCAGTGGGATCGTCAGACCGCAGACAGAGTATTCCGGAATAAAGGGAGACATCCTGGGGAGCAGAGCCTGCTGAATGGTTCGGGCTTCCGCGGCCTCGCGGCTCATCCGTTGCCGTTCCTTCTGTTCCTGCTGGAAACGGCGCGCATTGTGGATGGCAACCGCGATGTGATTCGAGAGCGACCGCAGCAGCTGCAACTGCGCCGGCGGAAAAGCGTTAAGCCGATGATGCGAGCTGCTGAACACGCCCACCAGACCGCCTTCCACGTGCAGCGGAATCGAAACCTCAGACAGAGTGGAGGGTTCGCAGGCGATGTACCAGGGGTCCAGTCGAACGTCGGGCGCATAGTGCATTTTGCCAATGGCAGCGGCATGGCCTACCGTTCCATGGCCTATCTTCTTGCGGCTACCGCGGCTGTGTTGGGTGCAGCCGCATGTGCTGGCCAGCACCAGTTCTTGGCTCGCTTCGTCGTGCAGGTAGAGGCTGGTCTCAACACATCCAAACGACTGCGCCACATCGGTGACAATCTTGTCGATCAGTTGGTCGAGGTCGAGGATCGAGGATATCTGCTGGGCGGCCTTCTGGAGCTTGAGCAGATCTTCCACCTGCTCCATACGCAGTTCGTTGTCTTCAAACCGGTTGCGATCGGATACTCCAGGACTCGTTAACATACACTGCTCGCTCCTCAGGAAGGGAATGCGGTTGCCAGTTAGATGTTCTGTTTCCGGGGCTGGACTCTTTTTCGTGGAGAACACGCAGTCGTCGCGCATGAGGTTTGGTGGCTTGAGGACTTTGCTCCGATGCAAATCCTTATGAAATCATTCAGAAAATTTCGGTGCTGCTGAACGCAAAGATCTTCCTTTCGTACGGCAATCCACTCGCGGTAGGTTCCATCCTCAAAAGCGCCATAGGTACCCCCGAAAATCACATGCGAGCCGGCAGGAAAGTTCGCTCCGCCTCCCTCCTCCACCACTCCCGCTCCATCGTTGCCGAGAACAAGCGGAACCTCCGGGCTTTGAGCCGGTAGTGAGCGGCCAGTTCGGCAATTGTGCTCGGTCCACTTTCCGCATGCGGGGTTTGTTAATGCGCAACGCGTTGGCAGCTTGGAGTGCGGATGCTTCCGTCTTTGGGTTCGTTCAGCGCCTTCTTCTCTCGGAGCGCAAGGTCTTGAGGGTTAGTTGCGTGGTCACCGGAAAATAATTCCTCCTATGATTCGGACCGTGATCCCCGCATTCCAGTCCGTCGCTACAATACCTGATATGAGTTTCGGCGTCCTGCTACATCGCTGGCGCTCTGTTCGCCACCTCAGCCAACTGCACCTTGCGCTTGAAGCAGATATCTCGACCCGTCATCTTAGTTGCATGGAGACGGGGCGCGCACAGCCGAGCCGAGAGATGGTCCTCCGTCTCGCTGAGACCCTTCAGGTTCCGCTGCGCGAGCGCAATGCGTTGCTGCTCGCCGCCGGCTATGCGCCGCTATATCGTCACACTGATCTCGATGCACTGGAACTAGAGGCCGCGCGCCGCGCCGTGGAACTTCTAATGGCACAACTGGAGCCGTACCCGGTACTCGTTTTGGATCGGTATTGGAACACCCTGACGATGAATGCTGGCGCAAAGCGCTTTCTCGCCCTATTTCCCGGCTGCGATTCTGGGACGCCTCACAACGGAGTCCGCCTGGCATTCGATCCCAAGGGCCTGCGACCTCACATCGAAAACTGGGAAGTGGTCGCCGCACGCATGATTCGGCGGGTGCATCGCGAAGCTGCAGACAACCCATCCGATGAGGCGATGAAGCGTTTCCACGAGGAGTTGCTCAGCTACCCGGACGTTCCGAGCCGCTGGTGCATGCCCGATCTGGGTGACGCTTCTCCGCCGTTCTTGACCATCAACTACAGGTGGAAAGACTCGACGCTTCGCCTGTTTTCTGCGCTCACTACCTTGGGCACGCCGCTCGACGTTGCCTTGCAAGAACTCCGCATTGAAACTTTTTTTCCTGCAGATGAAACCACCCGCACCGTGGTAAATCGCCTGGCTGAAGGAGCACCTTAGCGTCTGGCGTTCCACCGCAACCCCCTTTTTCTCCATGACCTGGGAGGTCATGGACAGCGGTATTCCGCCTCTCGGATACTACGGCTCTAGTAATGACCCTGAGGTCTCCTAGGGAGGCAAGATGATGAAAAAGTGCGTTTTCGGCCAGTCCTTTGCAGTGCTGTTATTGTTCTCAGCTTTAGTGTGGTGGGTGAGCGTTAGCATGAGGGAAGCTGCGGCAATGGGCAAGAGCACGAACACCTCCGCGAGTGATCCGACCGTTGTCGACACTATCAAGCAACTCGAACAGGATATGGGGAATGCAATGGTCGCCGGCGATATCGACAAGCTCAATCAGATCTACGCCGACGATTTCGCAACGGTCGGATCCTCCGGCAAGGTGATCACTAAGGGGACCCTTCTAAGCGATTTTAAATCCTTCCATGACAAACTCGAATCGTTTGAAAATGGGCCTATCGACGTGCAGGTGGTCGGCAATGTTGCCCTGGCCCAAGGCAGTGTCAAGGAGAAGAGGAGTCAGGACGGAAAAGAAACTAGCGGTCAGTTTCTTTGGATGGATCTCCTCAAGAAGCGCGCCGGCAAATGGGAGGTCGTGCGCAGCGCAGGCGCCAGGGTGGTTTTGGCCGACTCGCCCAAAGCGCAATCCCAAGATCCGACCATGGTCGAGGCCGTCAAGAAATTCGAACAGGAGGTGGGGGACGCCATGGTGGTCCGCGATATCGACAAGCTCAATCAAACGTACGCCGACGATTGGGCAACCGTCGATTCCGCCGGCAAAATGTTCACGAAGGAGGGCCTCCTAAGCGACTTTAAATCCGGCAAGCACCAACTCGTGTCCTTTGAAAATGTACCGATGAACGTGCAGGTGGTCGGCAATCTTGCCGTGGTTGAAGCCAGTGTCACCGAAAAGAGGATCCAGGACGGAAAAGATATTAGCGGGGAGTTTGTTTTTCTGGATCTCCTCGAGATGCGCGCAGGGAAATGGGTGATCGTGCGCACCTTAGGTGCCCGCGTAAGTTGAGGAAGTGGTAGAGCGGAACGAGACTCTTCCGCTCTTGGCTTGGACACTTTGTCGCGCTTCGCCGTCTGCCCTTGTGCCGGACTTCCATCGCATCGCTGCACATCGACTCAAGAATTCCGCTTTCCGGGTCCCTATCCATTGTCATTCTCTGGACGTGACCGCAAACTGCGATACAGCCCCAAATTAGATTCGTTACGGCCGATGGCCGTCCATGGAAGCCATGCGGTGTTGACGATGAGTAGAGTGCAACCACCAACGTTTAAGTTAGAAAGTCAGTTGGACGAGTATGTATGGTCCGCCGCGTGACTCTAAGAGGATAGTGAGATCGACGAGAGGGTAGTCTGCGCAAATCGCAGTTGTCTGCTTGACCTATAGATCGCCAAATGGCAATATAGCCATATGGCGATGGACCCACGATTCGATCCCCTTGGGTTGACCTTTTCAGCGCTCGCGGATCCCACGCGACGGGCCATTCTTGCTCGTCTAGCGTCTGGAGACGCGGATGTATCGGAAATCATGAAGCCGTTCGCGCTAAGCCAGCCAACGATCTCCAAGCATCTCAAAGTGCTCGAGCGAGCAGGTCTCATTACGCGGGGCCGCGACGCCCAGCGGCGACCACGGAAGCTCATGGCTGTTCCACTCAGGGGTGTGGCGGAGTGGGTGGAACCCTATCGCCGCTTTTGGGAATTGAGACTCGACAGCTTGGACGGCTATTTGAAAGACATGAGCGCAAAGGACAAGAAGCGTGCTGGAAAAACTTAGCATGACTGCGGAGCCTGGAAGTACAACCATCATGGTGACGCGTTTCTTCGATGCGCCTCCGAGCGCTGTCTTCGAAGCCTGGACCAAGGCCGAACACGTTGCACACTGGTGGGACCCGAGCGGCGCGCCCCTCGCCGTTTGCGAAATCGACCTGCGCCCAGGCGGCGCATTCAGATGGGTCAACCAAGGAGACAAGGAAATGGAGTATTCGTTTACAGGAACCTACCGCCAAATCGCGCCGCCTGATGGGCTCGTATTCGCCGCCCGCACTTTTCCGTCGAGCCCGGAATCCATAGCGACACTGAGCTTCATTGAGGACAGCGGCGGGACGAAGTTCATCATGACGATTGAGTGCCAATCGATTGAAGACCGCAACGCGTTACTGGCGATGCGCGTGGATGTTGGCACGGCTCGAACCCTGGAAAATCTCGCCGCGTTTCTCCCCAAGATCGGCGGAACCGAGGAAAGCAAATGAAGACGCAGAATTTTGCAAACCACACCTACTTCCCCACCATGACTCCGGTGGCTGGGCTCCCCGCCACCATGGCTCTGTTTCTGTTCGGCTTCGAGGCTTTCCGTCACCCGTCCCTGCAAGCGTTCGGCCTTATCGCCCTTGCGTTTTCCGCGATTGTGTTGGCTCTAATCAGTCGTGCTTACACGGTTCGCCTGCAAGACCGGATCATTCGCCTGGAGATGCGACTCCGTCTCGAACGGCTTGGGAAGGCCCTTGAGTTTACACGCCTAACCACACCTCAACTCGTGGCGCTGCGGTTCGCGTCCGACGCCGAGTTGCGAGACTTGGTGGATCGCGCATTGAAAGAGAATCTTGCCCTCGATCAGATCAAGCGCTCAATCAACGACTGGCAACCTGACTTGCACCGTACGTAGCTAGACTCGAACGAAGCCGCCATGATCGAGCGCAGTGCGCTGAGCCTCATCGTTCAAATGATAGAAGCATCAATTCCGCCACATGGGCGTAACTCGCCGAGATGGCACGTCAGTGGTCATCCGCAGGAGCCGCCGTGCCGTCCGACCATTTGGCGACCGGAATCAGAAATACCGTTAGTCGATCCTGAGTGTCCTTAAGGGCAAGAATCGGGGAGCCTGGCAGATTTGCGCCCCAAGTTTTATCGTCGGTTTGCGGAACGAAAAACATTAAGTGGGGATGCCAGTGCCCGTCGCTATCGCTCAGGTGCCCTTGCCTTGACAGCATGTAGCACATCGCGCCAGGTTCCAGCGTGGGCAACTCCTTCTTGTCGAAAGCGGTATTGATGTTGTCGACCATGAGAGCTTTTGATAGTCCAGCCAATAGCAACTCGGTTTTCTTAATCGTGAGTGAGACATTGAATCGCGCGGCTGGCGCGTTGAAGCAGATCGGAGCCCGCACCTTGGGATTCCAAAATTCGGAATCGTCAATTTCCTTGGTCCATGATCGTTCCACTATGCATACGAAACCGTTTTTGCCTTTGACCGCGGTTTCGTATCCATGTCGTCCGAGAACCAAGACCTCGGCATCGCGTGAGATGGACTCCGGGGCCGCGCTCCGCGCCAGGGCTATCTCAGCATTCCGATCCGCAATCAGGTACTGGTCAAGAGGGGCCATGCTCGGATACGGTGCTTTGGCGTCCGCTGCTCGCGCTTCCCACCCGACCCCCACCCCGAGAACCAGCACGAAACTTCCTAATACCATCGTCCTGAATGTCTTTCGCTTCACTGATTTCTCCTTAGATATCGATTCTGAATCCTAGGTACTTCGATGCAATACGTTGATATCAACTAATCTAAGACCATGTCAAGGACATCAAGCCTTCATAGCAAGCCACGCTTCTAGTTCGCGACTGCTGCCTCTGCCTTCATGTGCAGAGAGCCGCCCTGGCCCTGCGCGCCCTCTTTCCGCGCTCGTTGAGTGCCGCGGCGGTGATCGACAAATCGAGGTGTTCAAGAACATTCACCAGAAGCCCCTTGCTCACGAAAACCCCTAAGACCATCCGCACGACGCAGCGACGAAGAGCCACTGCAAATCTCGATGGCATGGCTTTCCGACGCAAATCTCTGAGAAGCGTCGCTTTCTCTAATCGTATCCACTACTCCACTATCCATTCGCTGGTAACTCAGGGTTCACAGCGCGGCGTTATAGTGAGGGCAAGCGGGAGGCATATATGCCCAATCAACTTTCTACGATTAACCACATCGTGGTTCTAATGCTCGAGAACCGCTCGTTCGACCACATGTTGGGGCTCCTCTATACGGCGAGCGGCAATGTCTCGCCCGCTGGTCAGCCTTTCGAGGGACTGACGGGAAGGGAATCGAACCCCGGTACAGAAGGATCGCCAGTTGCAGTGTTCCCGATCGCCCCGAGCGAGCCTAACGCGTACTTCATGCCCGGTGCGGACCCAGGCGAAGGTTATGACGCCACGAACTCTCAGCTCTTCGGTAGCACGACACCTCCAGTCCCGCCGGTGGCGACCAACAACGGCTTTGTGGCAGATTTCAGCTACACGCTGGGGTGGGAAGCGAAGGAGGGCTGGTCGATTCTTGCCGGCACCACCGCCAACGACATTATGGGCGTCTTTCCACAAGCGATGTTGCCGATACTTTCGGGTCTGGCGAGGGGATTCGCGGTTTGTGATTACTGGTTTGCCTCCGTTCCGACAGAGACCCTGCCGAACCGGGCCTTCGTGAATGCGGGGACGTCGCAAGGCCATATGAATGATACCGCCACAAGGTACACTTGCCCAAGCATCTACGGTCTGCTTTCGAGTAACAACGTGACGTGGAATATTTACGGCTACGACGAGCCGCCGCTGACACGTGCAGACTTCACCGATTTAATCGATGCGGATGACAGCCACTTCGGCCTGTTCACGGATTTCCAGACAGCGGCAGCGAAGGGAACATTATCTTCTTACACATTTCTTGAGCCAAGCTGGGATGCCAGCGGAAACAGCCAACACCCGAACTACAACGTAGCGTTGGGCGAGCAACTGATTCACGACGTCTACTATGCATTGCGCAACGGCCCAGCCTGGAACCAGACGCTGCTGATTGTTACGTATGACGAGCACGGAGGTTGCTACGACCACGTGCCACCGCCTTCGGGCGCGGTGCCGCCGGATGATTCCGTGGGCGAGGATAAATTCGATTTCAAGCGCTTTGGCCCGCGCGTACCGACCGTGTTGGTGTCGCCGCTGATTCCCGCGGGGACAGTGTTTCGGGTGGCCGCGGGAGCCATGCCTCTGGATCACACATCGATTTTGAAGACTATCGAAACGCGCTGGAATTTACCGGCGCTCACGGCACGCGATGCCGCTGCGAATGACGTAGGGGGTGTGCTGACTCTGACACAACCGCGCACGGATGATCCATTGCAGGGCGTAACCGTGCCTGTGGCCGCTGGAGCGAATCCGGACGAAGACAAGCCTTCGCATCTGCAGCAAGTTCATGCTGAACTGGTGTCGCAGCTGCCGGTTCCCGATGATAAAGGTGGAGTCCACCACACCATGCCCCTGCTGACAACCAACAGCGACTACAAGGCCTATATACGCGAGCGGACAGCAGCATGGCGCGCCTCCTCGATGACCCCTGCGGGAAGCGGTGGGTTAAGCAGCTTTAATCGGCTCTAGAGTTACCTTGTTCCCAAGTTGTTGGAGCCGCTTCACCAAGTACCGCGTTAGACCGTCGGAGTGGATGCGATCGAAGTAGTTTCCGCCAAGATCGTCATAGTTGCTCTGGTTCTTCTGCAAGTGATTTGGTCGCCACGCTCGCCAGCTTTATGTTTGCGTCTTCAAGCCTTCTGAATTCGACCCTGATGCGTGAAGCTTCCTGGGTTAGACTCGACCGCATTCTGGTCAGATCGCGTAGATCGCGGATCATTTCGCAGGTACATAGCTGGGCCGCAGAAGACCATATTGCAGCAACTGCGCAATCCATTCAGCATCCTTCTGCTCGGTCTTGCGACCAGGCACATTTTTGATCGTGCTGCGCATTTGCCAAAACTACGGTGAACTATCTCTCCAGAATGTTCCGCACTGGCTTCCAGTACACCCCGCTGGATTCCATGGCTACCGGCGTCACACCGAGTCGCCTTCCGGTCACTTCGTACAAATGGCAGTTCCGGCCAATTCCCCGAGCGTGCCTACAATCTCCTGCCGGAGACCCTCTCCCGACAAGCGGCTCAGCTTAGCCAGAGAGCGGCGCTCACCCATGCGCGAAACGACCTCAAAGCCAACAAGATAGCCTGCCCTGGGTGGGTCTGCTCCAGCCTGGCCGCTCAGAAAGTAGCGCGCATAATCACTGCCGTCGGTGGAATTCAGGACTCGATTTATTGACGCGGAAAGACGTTCGATCCATTCACATTACGCACTGCGCCATCAAACGTCCCCATCGAAATGGTGAAATAGACCGGTTCATCGGCGCTGAAGTCAGGCCACACATTCAGAAACTCCTGGTCGTATGCGGTCAGGTCCTGTGCCAGACGCAGGTTCAGAACCCGTATGGCCGGAACGAACGGCGCGACCTTCTTCAGGTACTCGGCGATTCCGCGGTCCTGATCTGCAGTCCTGCTTAAATTGAACAACGGTACAACATTGCCCTTGAACAGTTGCGGGTGTGGGGCAACTACGGTTTGGCGAAATCGCCGAACACAACTCGCCTCATCATCAGATCGCGTCTCGTCCCAGAACCGGAGAAAGTCCGGAACGATGTTGATGGTCTTCAATTGCTGGCCAGTCGTCTTTAGTTGGCCATCGGGAGTCGTCGCCATCGCGCCTCGCTGGCAATTCAGAAGGACCGCCAGCGCAAAGGCATTCCGCAACCAACCTGACCGCATCGATTTCACTGCGCCCTCCAAATGTGATCCCGCCACCGTTAACGGCGGAGGCGGCGGACACGAGGAAGCACATCTTCGTCTATTCTTTCAGGCATTCGCGCACTTGGGCGGTCAAGATGAGCAGAGAAAGCACGACGGTGGTCACGAATGGACCACGAGCGGACCCAGACACTAGCCGATCAAGTGTACGAATAGCCGACCACACGTCGTGCGCCGGGATAAACCGGCATGTTGTAGGGGGTGTGAGTCCCCTACAGGAAAGGAAACAGCGAATCCATCCTGGCCTCGAGTCTTGCATGGGACATCGTGAGGTGTCTGGTGAAGCGTA
>JBAVYX010000242.1:0-3829 GCA_049588475.1 Silvibacterium sp.
CAAACGGTAATGCACACAAACGTCTCCTCAGGCTTTCCGTCCGCCTCATCAAGATCCTCGCCGAGATAAGAAAGCTCGACACCATCTGAATGAAAATGGGAAGCGATTGGCCGGTTATGGCGATTTCCCACCAACCGACAGAGAAGTCGGCAGGGTGCAGTCCACTCAAAGCTGATGTAAAGTTGCAGCGCTCATAGATTCAGTAAAGGAACCATCATGTAATTCGACGTCTTCATGTGAGAAAAGGGGGGAATCGTGAGAAAGCCGCCCGACAACATTAACGTCATTGGGACAGTCCTGCTGGCCTTCCTAACCGCCTGCCAAAACCAGCCGACCGAAACTCCGAAGCCTGCGACTACCGCGCAGAATATCTCTGCCGGGGACCTCACTCAGCGTGCCATCCAGCGCCGCGCCATTGAGGCCGTAATCTGGAGCACTCCCGCAGTCAACTTCGACCGTATGTATGAGGCAATGGTCCACGACGCCAAGGCAGGTGAAGGCAGCAACAAGATCGTCTACTGGTCGCGCCTCTTCGGCTGGAAAAACCAGACCTTAACTCCCAACCCGGACTCGATCTACTTCATGCCCTTTTTCAACATGAAGGACGTTGGTCCAATCGTGCTCGAAATCCCACCCGCAGACGGAGGCTCCAGCACCGGCTCGATCGACGACTGCTGGCAGACAGCCATTGAGGACGTCGGCCCTGCCGGCGTTGACAAAGGCAAGGGAGGCAGATATGTCATCCTGCCTCCTGGCTACAACGACAAGCCGCCGGGCGGCTACATCCCGCTGCAGGCGTACAACTACGAGGGCTATGCCTTGCTCCGCTCTATCCTCAAGAGCAACAGCGAGACCGACGTTGCCAAAGCCGTCGCCTACGGCAAGCAGATCAAGCTCTATCCCCTCTCGCAGGCGGCTCATCCACCAGAAACGCAATTCATCGACGCCATCGACGTTGTCTATGACGCAAACATTCCGTGGGATATGCGTTTCTTCGAGTCACTCAACCGCATCGTGCAGATCGAGCCCTGGCTGACCCGCGACAAGGCGATGATCGATCAACTCAAGTCCATCGGCATCGAAAAGGGCAAGCCCTTCAATCCCGATGCGAAGGCCCAGGACACGCTCAAGGCAGCCGTCGGAGAAGCCCACGCATGGCTAGCCGACAAGTACGAAGACTCCTACTTTCCACCGCCCTACTATGAGGGTAGACACTGGTACGTGCCCGCATCGTCGGACGTCATCGAAGGACTGCACACCTTCTACGCCAACCCTGCCAAGTATCCCGTGGACGACCGCGGAGTCGCCTACACGGTCGGATTTTTCAGCGCGAAGCATTTTGGAGCGGGCCAGTTTTACCTGATGACCTTCAAGGACAAGGATGGGCAAAACTTCGCGGGCGCCAGCACCTATCGCCTCGACATTCCCGCTAACGCACCCGTCACCCAGTATTGGTCAGCCACCGTCTACGACCGCGACACCCACGCGCTCATCCGTAACATGCAATGGCCCAGCCGCTCCTCACAGACTCCGGGACTGCAGAAGAACGCCGACGGTTCTGTGGACCTATACTTCGGCCCCATGGCCCCAACAGGCAAAGACTCCAACTGGATCCCCACCAGCGCAGAGGGGAGGTTCGAGGTTCTCTTCCGTCTCTACGGGCCGCAGAAGCCGCTGTTCGACAAGACCTGGAAGCTGTCGGATATCGAGAAGATGAATAGATAGCGTGAGGGGGAGATTGTCATGAGCAACCACGAACGTCAGCTTGCGGCGGTAATCCTCGTCGCATCGTCCGCTCTAATCCATGCGCAAGTGTCAGCAGAATTGACCGTCTCCGTCACTCCAGACAATTTCAACCGCGCCGAGTCCGATATGTATTTCGGCGGCACCGTTAAGAGCGAGGGATTCGGTAAGTTCAATCACAACCGCGGGGTCATGCCAATCGACAAGCAAGCCGTCATCCGCGCCAACCGCGATACGCTCTATTCCGCGGCGGTATTCGATCTCGATGCTGGACCAGTGACGGTCACGATGCCGGATGCAGGCAACAGGTTTATGTCCATGATGGTGATCGATGAGGACCAGTATGCACCACTGGTTTTCTACGGAGCTGGGGACCATACCCTCACGAAGGAGCAGATAGGCACACGTTATGTCATGGTGGGGATCCGCACATTCGTTGATCCAAACGATGTGAAAGATATAGATCAAGTCCACGCACTTCAGGACGCAATCAAGGTCACACAGGCGAGCGCCGGCAGCTTTGAAGTACCCAAGTGGGATCAAGCGAGCCAAAAGAAGGTGCGCGAGGCTCTGCTGATGCTGGCCGCAACCCTGCCTGATACCAAACGCATGTTTGGTCCGAAGGATCAGGTCGATCCGGTGAGGCATCTGATTGGAACCGCCACGGGCTGGGGCGGCAACCCAGAGAAAGATGCCATGTATCTGACCGTCGTGCCGAGCAAGAACGATGGCACTACTGTGTACAAACTGACTGCCAAGGATGTGCCCGTCGATGGATTCTGGTCAATCAGCGTCTACAACGCCAAGGGCTACTTCGAAAAGAACCAATACGACGCCTACACACTCAACAACATCACGGCGGTGAAGAAGGCGGACGGCTCAGTCGCCATCCAGTTCGGCGGCTGCGATGGAAAGATTCCCAACTGCCTGCCCATCACTCCGGGCTGGAACTACTGGGTGCGGCTATATCGTCCCCGAGCCGAGATTCTGAACGGCCGTTGGAAGTTCCCCGAGGCCCAGCCTGCACAATTAGGCCGCGTTCTAGCCTCGACAAATAATCATCGATTCGCGGATGATTCGGGCCTCGGTCATTCGCTTAGCCGCCGTCAATTGCTGATATCAGGCCTTTAGCGCTCATTGACCTATTCAGATCGATCTGTGTCTTCCGCAAGTTGCCTTGTATCCGGCTATACGGAAGTGATCCGCGCAGCGCTTGAAAAGTCTCAATTTCAGTAAATCGCTCAGACTAAGCTGATATCCGGTTCAATGCCGAGCTTGTCGTTGACCGCGTGGACCAATCGCTGCCTCGACCCGAGGTATCGTTCCGTGGTTTCTACAGATCGATGGCCGAGGAGAAATTGAATCTGTTCAAGCTCACCCCGGTCGAGTGACAAAGCCGTGCACAGGTGCGGCGAAGGTCATGAGGCGAGAGTTTTTCGATTGCGGCGATCTTGGCATATTGACGCACCACCCACCACACGACCTTCTCACTAATAGCTGAACCCCAAACGGTACCAGCATGGGTTACGCAGCGAAAGATGAAACCGTCTTCTATACCTCCAGCGGCCAGCCATGCATCCACAGTGGCCTTGACCCAGTTCGGCACTGGAACTGTGCGCACGTGGCCACCCTTGCCATACAGATCGATAATGGCCCAATGATCGTCCCGTTACTGAAGATGGCTCAGCTTCAAGGCGATATATGGTGAGCTACCTCTTTGTGTTCGGTCTGGTGATCTTGGGCTTTTGGTGGTGGCAGCACAAGAATGAGGAATTTCATGCAAAGAACGAGCTACCTCGGCCAGCATGCCGCGAGTCATCAAACAGCGTGGTAGTGGATGATTCAGCCTGAAAAGTCTGGGCTTTGAGCAAGTTCGCCAGGACCGACCTCCATTCTCGATTGGTCGGAACTCCGACCGATGAGCAGACGTACCATGTGGGGCATGCAAAGATTCTGCCGATTGCCCGCTTTCGGCGTCCTGCTAATCGCGCTCGCCAGCTTATGCGTTCATCCGATTTCCGCGCAAACAGCCCCACCATCCGGAAAGCAGGAACATCCCAGTCCGTGGCTTGAACCGGCTCAGGAA
>JBAVYX010000243.1:0-5375 GCA_049588475.1 Silvibacterium sp.
TTCGCGATTTGCTCGCAACGGTGATCGCTCTCACCAGGCAGCTGATAGAGCTGGCCTCGAATCTTGCGGAATCGGCGCCGAATTTGTCTTTAGAGGACCGGGAACGTTGTCGAGCGATTGCGCGACATCTGGGTTCGGTTCGTTCCAGCCTCGCGCGCATGGAATGTCCGGTATGGATCGATCTTCCTTTTACAAGTTACGCGTCAAATCCGATATTGATAGAAATTGAACGCACGACCTGTTTAATCGCTCAGAGCTTTTGTAGTGAGACTTTTCGCATCCACTGGCGCTTGCCCGCGGCAGCTCCGGCGGTGTCGGTCAGTGAGTTTGTAGCTGACGCCCTTCGGAATACGGAGCACACCAAGTTTGCGGTGCGCGGCACGCTCTCCGCTCTTCTTTGCTATCTGTTCTTTATGAGTACAGGTTGGACGGGTCTTGTTTCGTCGCTCTTAACGTGTGCCCTCACTGCTCGTCGATTGACAGGCGCGGGCCGGCAAAGACAGACTCTCCGATTTGCGGGATTCATCATCGGGGCAGGCGTTATCGGACTAGGAACCGAGGTGTTCATTCTTCCTCAGCTAAACACTATCGCGGAGTTCGCTCTGTTATTCGCGTCGGTCGTTTGGATTGGTTCCTGGATCGCGACCTCCGGTCCACGGATAGCATTCGTCGGGTTTCAGATTGTCCTGTCCTACAATCTGGTGAATCTTAACAAGTTCACCATCAATACGTCGCTTGTGCCCTCTCGTGACGCAGTTCTGGGTATCGTGTTGGGCATCGTAGCAATGTGGCTCGTATTTGACCATCTTTGGGCGCAGACCTCCGGTGCATCTGTCCGCGGCTTGCTCTTGGGGACGTTGCGTAATGTAGCGAATTGCAAGGTAGTCTCGCCTGAAGCTTCTCAAGAGGCGACTCTGCGGTTGGTTGCGGAAAGTTCGAGAATCAACCGGGATTTCGACAAGCTCAGAGATCTTGCCGACATGTACGCTTTCGAAGCTTTCCCGAAAAAGCGGTATGAGAGCCTGGTGAATCGAAGCATTCGAACGCTCGTGCCCGAGTTGCGCGCATTCCTGCTCATAAAGACCGGACTTGTACAGCATAGAAGCCTGGCGGTGGAAAAGATGGAAGACAAGTTTATTCAGGAGGTTGATGAGAGTGCCTCCAGTGTGCTTCATGGATTGGCCAATGCGATTGAACGAGAATCACCCGGAGAGCTCTCATCGTGGAATGCTCATACTGAGCAAGCCCGGGCGAAAATATCAATCGAGGAAGAGAAATTAAAAGACGAGAAAGACCAGCAGAAGTACACGGAGATGCGTCTGTGTGCTTCGCTGTTGGACCTGGCGTCCGATCTTGAGCGGCGAGCTCGATTCAACTTCACGCTTGATGCCGGTGTTGGAAGCGCAATTGAAAATCGGTCCGCCGGTGCAATTCTCCCTAAGCCGCAGAGTTGACGGCATATCAGTTGATTTCAAAGAGCTCGCCCGCATATACCAAAGCCCAGCAACTCAACGGTTCGTTCAGCCTGATACCAAGGTGTCGATCGATACTTTCGTCCAATGGATCACGATTCGGTCTTCTGGCTTAATTGCAATGTAACGGATCCGAGTTCTTCGGGCATAACTTTTTCTTTCTTACACACGACCACACAAACTGCCCTGAAAAGAGACAGCCATGATTCTGACCGATGAAGAAGTTGCGATTGAAGACGCTTCCCGCCACATTGAACTGCTAAGAAGTAAAGAATTAGTTGCGGCTGCAGGATCGGGGTCTGCGACGGCATTCCCCGAGCTTATGGAAATCTACGCGCAGCGAGTGTATCGAAAACTCCTGATCATTACTAGGAACCGGGAAGACGCGGAGGACGCTCTGCAGGATACGTTTCTGCGAGCATACAAGGCGTTGCACGCCTTCGAAGAAAGAGCGAGCTTCTATACTTGGGTCACCACGATTGCGATCAATTTCGCGCTGATGATCCTTCGCAGACGCCGTATTCGCTCTGAGGTGTCTTTCGACAATCCAAGCGAAGCAGAAGAGGAACTTCCCGGTTTCGAATTCAAAGATACTGGTCCAAGCCCCGAGCATATCTGCGTTCATCGCCAACGGTACGCTTGTATGCTTCGCTCCATTAGGAAGCTTCAGCCTCGGCTTCGTCAGGTGATTGAGATGAAGATGAGGGATAACTGTTCAGCCAGGGAGATCGCTGAGGCACTTCAAATATCCGAAGCCGCGGTGAAATCCAGGCTCTCCCGGGCGCGCGCGCGGCTGGCTTCACCGCATTCGCTGTCCAGCATGGCTCGGCAGCGTTCTCCGGAAACGTAGCGCGCAGCAGAACCGTACAAATCAGTTGCTGACTTTCTTGTCAGTCGTTGAGCTAGCGACAGTATTATCGGACCGCGTCGGGCTGGTTCGTTTACTCATTGGTGGTTCATTCACATCGTCAACACAACGCGAAACTCTGCGCTGCCGCTCATCATCCGGGCATATGCTTCGGCAGCCTTTTCCAGAGGATAGGTTTCGATCATGGCGCGTACCCCGCGCAGTTCGGCAAAGCGAAGCGTGTCATCCGAATCCGCCGGAGTTACCCCTGCCCATCCTTCAATCGTCTTGCCACCCCTGATCAGCTGAACCGGAGCCACCTCGATAGGATCGGAGGCTACGCCGATCAGTAGAAGCTTACCGTTCGGCCCCAAACCGCCAATCAGTTCGGTCATCGCCTTGGAGGCCGGCGCTGTCGCGATGATCGCCCTTGCGCCGCCTAATTTTTGTAGCTCCTCTGCTACGTTCTTCACCCTGCTGTCGATGTACACATCGGCGCCGAGTTTCATTGCCAGGGATTCGATTTGCGAACCGCGCCCGACCGCAGCTACCTTGTAGCCAAACTTGTTGGCGAATTGAATTCCGAGGTGGCCGAGTCCACCGATTCCCTGCACCGCGATCAGGTCGCCTGGTAATGCGCCCGCATACCGCAGGGCGCTGTAGGTGTTACTTCCAGCGCACAGCAGCGGCGCCGCATCGATATCGCTAAGACTGTCCGGAATCGAAACCAATGCTTCGACCGGAGCCAACATGTACTCCTGATAGCCGCCGTCATAACTGAGACCGGGATTTTTCTCATTGCGGCAGAGTCGAAAATCTCCGCGACGGCACTCGGGACAAGTGCCGTCATGGCCGCCATGCCAGCCAACGCCAACACGCTGGCCTTCCTGCCATCCAGTTACTCCAGTACCGAGCGCATCCACCACGCCGGCCACTTCATGCCCTGGAACGCGCGGATAGGGGATTCCCGGCCGGCGGCCTTCGACGATGATCGCATCGCTGCGGCAAACACCACATGCATGAACTTTGATGCGCACCTGTCCCGGGCTCGGATCGCGAACCTCCAGCTCAACGATTCTAAGACCGGCTCCAGCCGCCATCACCTGGGCGGCTTTCATGGTTGTTACTGCGACCGCGGTTGTCATAGATCCTCCTGTTTCTTGTCTGTTTGAGTTGGTGGCTTCGGCGATCCTCTCTTGGCCGTGCCGGACGTGTATTTAATCACGTCTGACTCTTTTGCTCTGTCCGATCGAGACATTCACGGTCACGCCCGAACTGTTCGAGACACTCAACGAGCATCGTGGCCGTACAAGACTCCCCCATCTCGGTATTGAACATTGCGTGATACAGGTGGCGTTCCGGCCATTTCAGCCCGAGATACTGCCGGACGAACGCAGCTCGCGCTTCGTCGGTTGTGTCAATCAGTTTGATTGCCTTGTCCTGACTTTCGCCTCCGGAGATCAGTTTGCCGATCTTATAATCGCGAGATGCATAGAGAAATACATGGAAGACATCCCTGCGATTGTGCAGGAAAAACTGCGATCCTCGGCCGACAATCACCGAAGGACCGCTGGAGAGCGCTGTCTTGACAGCCGTTTCTGAAACAGCAGCGATCCTGCGCGCATCGAGTAGATGCAACCGGTTGGTGGGCGGCAAGCCCCCCTCAAAACCGCCCCGAAGGAAATCCTGGAAAAGCCTGTACACAACAGGATCGGTTCGCCATTCTCTCTTCTCGACCGCCTCTGGCGTACTCTCGGTCAGTCGCGCAGTTTCCTGCGTCAACCGTTCGTCCCAAAGACTCCATCCGAGGCGACTCGCGACCAAACTGGCGATTTCGGATGCCCCGCAGCCGAACTCGCGCTCAATTGTTATAGCCTGAATCATTGCGTTTATCCTCAGCCCACCGCGACCTCACCGCCCGCTCCTGGATCATTCTTTTTGAGGAAAAACGCAAGAACGAACATGATGGAGCAGAGCACGCCCAGGACCCAAAAGATGTCCATATAGGAAAGTGCGCCGCCTTGCTGGTGCACCAATTCGTAGAACCTCGCAATCGCCTGGTCGTGAGCGTCCCCGGCCCGCAGCCCAGAGTGCCCGATCTTCGGGCCAAGCGCATGGAGTGCCGAGCGATATGCAGGGGAATCGGGAGTGATGTGGCCGACGAGAATCTGCTGGTGATATTGAGCCCGTCGGGCAATCATCGTAGTTACCACGGAAGTTCCAATGCTGCCGCCGATATTACGCATGAAATTGATCATGCCGGAGACGCTATTGCCTTTCTCTGGAGGGACTCCGATGTAACCCGCTGCTGTGATGGGAACAAATAGAAATCCGATTCCTACCACTTGAGCGACACGCAGCCACATCGCAAATTTGAAGCTGATGAACAAATCAATCTGGTTCGCGCAATAGAACAGTCCAATGGCAAGGCACAGCCAACCTGTCGCGATCAGCCATCGGGCTTGAATCTTTGAAGAGAGTCGGCCGACGATTGGCATCATCACCAGCAATACCACTCCGCCGCCGGACAGAACGAGACCTGCGAGCTCTGCTGTGTAACCCATTAGCGTCTGCAGAAATTCAGGAATCAAGACCAGGGTGCTAAAGAGCATGAAGCCCATCATGAACATCATTAAGTTCGCTGCCGCGAAGTTGAAGCTCTTGAACATGCGGACATCGATGATCGGCTCCTTGCGGAACCATTCCCAGATGACCAGCGAGATAAGGCAAACCGTTGCGGTTATCGCCAGGGTCGTGATGAAATGCGAGCCGAACCAATCGTCTTCCTGCCCCTTGTCCAGAACCACTTGCAGCGAACCCACTCCCAGCGTCAACATGGATATTCCAATGTAGTCCACCCGGATACCCCCGCTCTTTATGCGACGGAGGAACGGCGGATCTTCGACCAGGATGTGCGTCAAATAAAGGGCAAGAAGGACCACGGGCAGCGTGATGAAAAATATCCAGCGCCAGGAATAGTTGTCAGTAATCCAGCCTCCCAGCATCGGCCCGACGGTAGGGGCGAGAACTGCAGTAATCCCGTAGACAGCAAACGC
>JBAVYX010000244.1:0-6292 GCA_049588475.1 Silvibacterium sp.
AGACAATCTACGTCAACTCCAAAACGAAGGCGACAAATATTGTGGTCGCGGAGTCGGCGGCACTGCGAAGCTCGTGTGAGTCAAAGCCATCTGAGGAGAAGCCGCAGATAGCTGGAACGGCAGCGGAACAGGTGACCTTTGAGGCGCAGGTGGGAAAGAGCTGCTCGTTCGTGAAGTATGTGGCAGTTGTTACCGGTCGGGACTCGTCGACGCCAGAATCAGATGCCCGTATGGAATCCCAGGAGGCTGCTCGTCGTGGCCTCGACGCATTTCAGCAGGAGAACCGCGCTGCGTGGGACAAGGTGTGGAAAGCCGATATCGTGGTCGATGAAGACCCGGCTCTGCAAGAGGCGATCCATGCTAACGAGTATCAGCTCTACGCTAGTATGTCTCCTGAGAGTCTGGCGAGTATCGGCCCATCGGGGTTGTCGAGCGATGGCTATGCGGGCATGGTCTTCTGGGACGCTGATACCTGGATGTTTCCCGCACTGCTCGCCCAGCATCCCGACATAGCCCGCGTGATGGTGGACTACCGCTCGACTACACTGCCTGCGGCGCGAAAAAATGCCGTCAACAATGGATACGCGGGTGCGATGTATCCGTGGACTAGCGCGATCTCCGGGGACATGGGTGACGAATGCTACGGTGCGGTCACTAACGCGAAGGGAAAAGTGATTGCCGATCCGAACAAGAGCTGTACGCAACAGCTTCACCTGCAATCTGACGTGGCGCTAGCGCAATGGGAGTATTACAAGGCCACTGGAGACAAGCAGTGGCTCGCGCAAAAAGGATGGCCAGTGCTTGAGGCCGTTGCTGAGTTTTGGGCATCGAAGGCGACACCGTCAGCCGGCGGATACGCGATCAACCAAGTACAGACGCCCGATGAATACGCCACGGACACCGACAACGATGCTTATACCAACGCCGCCTCCTCGCTCGAACTCGAGGCGACGATTGAAGCCGCGAGAATCCTTGGCAAGACCGTGCCGAAATCCTGGTCGACGATAGGCGCTGGACTCATCAAGACGATGCCGGTCGATGCCGCACTCAATATTTATCTTGAGCATCAAGGCTATGTCGCGCAGCAGATTAAACAGGCCGACGTGGTCATGCTGACCTACCCTTTGGATTTTTCCATGCCCAAACTCATGGGCGTAAACGATCTCAACTTCTACACGCCGCGCACTGATGTCAATGGGCCGGCGATGACTGACGCCATTCACTCGATCGCGGCGGCAGCGATCGATGCCCCCGGCTGCTCAGCATACACTTACCTGCTTCGCAGCTATCAGCCATTTCTGCGGGAACCATATCTCCAGTTCTCTGAATTTGGACCAGTAAAGCTGACCGCAACTGCCTACGATTTTCTTACCGGAGTTGGCGGCTTTATGCAGGAGTTCCTTTATGGCTTTTCCGGTTTTCGTCCTCAGGTGGATGCGGTGCGGCTCGATCCGAGCCTGCCCCCTCAGCTTACCGGAATCACCCTGAGTAACCTGGAATGGCAGGGCCGCACTTTCACCATGCGCATTGGACCGCGGGAATCCAGCATCACGCTGAATTCCGGCGCGGCAATGCCGCTCATTACGCCACGTGGGGCGAAGACTGCGCGGCTCGGCACCCCCCTTGTCATCCCAACGCGACGCCCTGATTTGCAGCCTACCGAAGACCTTGTCCGCTGCCAGCAGATCTCGGTTACATCATCGGTTCCTGGATCGCCGGCTGTCGCCGCCGTCGACGGAAGCCCAGCGACAGCATGGACTGCCGCAGAACCCGCAGCGAAACTCACCGTCGCTCTGGCAACTCCGGCGACGTTGGGAACGATCAAAGTGCTTCGTGGAAACCGGGATCCTTTTCCATACGCGGTCGAAGCATCCTCCGACGGCGTTGATTGGAAGCCAATTGCCAATGCGCCGGCAAATTCCCCTACGGGAGTCGATGAATTCAACTCTCCGCCGGTCGAGGCGAAATTTGTGCGCCTCGTCTTTCCTGGTGCTGGCGACGCAAAGCCCGGCAGCATCGCTGAGCTGACGGTGATGGCCGCGAAGACCCACTGAGTTGCCGTCTTCGGACGAATCTGCAGAGGATGCCGGCAAGAGATGATGGTTGTCTTGGGCATTAGCCCCAGGTTCTTTTTGACGCAAACGTTGATCAAGCTCGAGCGCGTTTTGTGAGGGCAGGTGAGCATGGCGGGCGCAATCGGAACAATTTGACCGCCTCCATTTGCGGATTTCGTCACTCATCGGGGATAGTTAGGTCAGTACCGACGGAATACGGTCGAGTGCATCGGACGCCTCTGCTTTCGCGTGCCTCATTCCCGATGCCAAAGTACATCCCGGAAAACGGGGTGCATTCAATCGGTCGATGCAACACCATCGAGTAGAGCTTCTTCTATTGAAGGGATGGTGTTTATGAGTGAAGGGAAGCAGTCGAGACTCTCTCCTGCGCAGAGAACAGATGCCTGGAGGCGATGGAAGGCAGGGGAGTCGTTGCATGAAATTGGGCGTGCCTATGGCAAGCCACATAACTGCATTCGCTGTTTGTTGTTGCCTCGCGGCGGGATTCCCCCCGCCGCTCGCCGGCGCTCTGGTCTCTCGCTCACGTTGGCTGAGCGAGAGGACATTTCGCGAGGAATCGCTTCCGGCTCATCGATTCGTGAGATAGGCAGTGGCCTGGATCGAGCAGCGTCAACGGTAAGCCGGGAGATTACACACCATGGTGGCCGTTCAGCCTATCGCGCCCATGATGCGGATAACCAAGCCTGGAAATCCGCGACCGCAATCTCATCATTGAGTGGCCTAGTTGTAGCATCTGTCGTGACGTATTTCTCTGGGCTCTTCATTATTCTTTGCTTTGCCGCATTCGTGCTTTTCGTCTCGATTGCATACTTCTGGTCCGGCAGAGGGTGTGCTGAAGGCGCTGACTACCCCATTCACCGCTTCGCGATGAATGGGAACCCCGGCTGAGAGGTTAGTCTGGCTTGGTGCGAGTGTAGTGGTTGATCCAGTTGGTCTCCCAGGTTTTGCCGCCATCGGCAGAGAAGGCTTGCTCGGATTGGGCGTTGTTGGCGTCGATGGGCCAGATGCGGAAGCGGACGAGGATGGTACGGCCGTTGTAGGGCTCCTGATCGATGAAGTCGCCGCGGCTGTCTTTGAAGGTGCCGATGATGGGGCGGCCGGTGGGTGTGTTGAGGACACCGACGCCGCTGGTGGCGAAGCTGGTGGTCCACTCGTGCGTGGCAGGGTTGTAGAGACGGAGCGCAAGGAGTTCGAGGTGGCCGGTCGGGCCGTCGGATTCGACCTGCGCGATGTTGCCGCGGCCGTTCCAGAAGGGACTATTTACGGTGGTACCGTCCATGTGGGTCCAGGTCGTGGAGCCGGTTAGCGGGTGGACGAGACGGTCCATGTGAATCTTCCACGTGCCGATGTCCCAGTCGAAGGCGTGCGCGGGGTCTGTGTCGCCTCGAGGATCAGGGAAGGGTGGAGCGGCAGTTGCGGTTGCGGGGTCCTGCCTGGTGAGCTCGGCGACGAAGGCGGCGTGCCAGGTGGCGCCGGAGTCGTTGGAGTAGTACTCGGCGTAGTGGTGGGCGTCGGGTGTGATGTCGGTCCATGTGCCGCGGACGAGGATGGACTTGTCCCTGAATGTGTCCGGTGAGTAGAGATCGCCGCGGCTGGTGGTGAAGGAGCCGATGAGCGGGACATTGGTGGGCGCGCCCATTTTGTTGTTGGCGAAGTTCGAGGACCACTCGTGGGTGTCGGGGTTGTAGAGGAAGAGGGTCATGGCCTCCCAGTGGCCGGTGGGGCCGTCGGCTTCGATCTCTTCGAGATCGGCTTTGCCGTTCCAAATGGGTCGAACGGTGACGGTGCCGTTGAGCTCGATGGATGCGGAGGTGGGCGAGAAGGGATCCATGAAGCGGCGAATGTGGGTGTGCCAGGTGCCGATGTGGAAGTCGAAATCATGAGTACCGTCATGAGGCGTGGCGGGTGCGGTTTGTGCTAGGAGGGGATGTTCGCAGCCGCAGAGCACAAAGGGAATGCTGAGAGAAAGCGCGAGTGCGAAGATCATGCGGACGGGGCGAGTAGGTGAACCTTGCGTGATCATGAGAGAGTGTAGGCTGATTTCGAACGAGAACGGTGCACGAATGGCGCAGGGATTTTCAAAGGAAAATCAAAGCACGGTGGAGACGGCGTACCGGTTCGGCGAGTTTGAGCTACATCCGGCTAACCGATTGCTGAAGCAGAACGGCAAGCGTGTGGCGCTGCAACCGAAGGCGTTCGACGCGCTGTTATGTTTAGTGCGAAGAGCCGAGCATCTCGTGAGCAAGGAAGAGCTGCACGAGATGTTGTGGCCGAGTGTGCATGTGAGTGAGGCAAACCTGACGAACACGATTGTGAGTCTGAGGAAGATTGTGGGACGTGATGCGATTCGCACAGTGTCGAAGCATGGATACAGATTCGAGATGAAGGTGGAGTGCGAGCCGGGTGTAGCGCGCGCGACGTACGAGCGGTTTGCACGGGCGAAGGAGCTGACGGCGCAACGATCGGTGGAGTCGATGACGCTGGCGCGTGATCTGTACTGGACGTGCCTGGCGGAGGATCCGAAGTTTGCGGCAGCGTGGGCGTGGATGGGAAGGTGCTGCTGGTTTCAGGGGAAGTTCGGCGGGAATGCCAGGAGGATGAAGGAACTGACGGAGGCGGCGTTTGAGCGGGCACTGGTGATTGATCCGGACCTGGCAAGCGCGCATCAGTTTTACACGCTGGTGCAGGTGGATACCGGGCGAGCCGATGCGGCGATGGATCGGCTGATGAAGCGGTTGGAGCGTCATCCGAGCGAGCCAGAGTGTTTTGCGGGGCTGGTGCAGGTGCTGCGGTTTCGCGGATTGCTGATGGAGTCTAAGGAGGCGCACAGGAGGGCGGTCGAGCTTGATCCGGCGATGGTGACGAGCGTGGCGCACACGCGATTTCTTGCAGGGGAGTATGCGGCAGCGATTGAGGGCTATGGAGGGCGTGCGGCGTATTACCTGGATGCAGCGGCGTGGGCTGCGCTGGGAGAGACGGACCGTGCGGTTGCTTTGCCGCGTGAGCGGCTGGAGCGGATGGCATTGTCGGAGTTGATGTCGGCGCTACTGGGCTCGTTGCTGGCGGTGTTGGAGGGGAAACATCGCAAGGCGGCGCGGTTGATGGAAGAGGCCGATGCGACGTACGAGCCGGAGATTGTGATGTACTTCGCGCGCCATTATGCGCGGATGGGAATGGCAGAACGCGCGATGGAGTGTTTGCGGTCGACAATGAAGGCGGGGTTCGTGTGTGCGCCGGAGACGCTGCGGGAGGATGCGTGGCTTGAGGCGGTCCGGGAGAGCACGCAATCTAGCGCGTTATTGAAAGAGGCGAAGACGAGGGTACAGGAAGCCGAATCGGGATTGCGTAGAGCTCGATGAATGAGGACGTGGTAGATTGGGCTGCCATGATTCTCCAGGTGGCTATAGAGAGGCCGGATCCCGGCGTGAGCTTCACGGGCGCGCATTGACGCGGGCCACGAGTCTGCATGCGCTAGGCGATATCGGTGTCTAATCTGTGCATGGAAAACACGAGAAGATCGATGTTGCCGGTCGCCGCGAGCGTCGCGACGATAACGCTGACTGGCTGGGGTATTCGGAACTCGATCACCATTGGAAAGATGGGATAGTTTGGGATACTGGCGCTCCAGTTTGGCAGTACCCACGCCCGAGGATGGCAACTTCGTCATCGAAGACAAGCCTGGCCTCGGCATCGAGATCAACCCCGACGTCGCGAAGGCCCATCTCGCCCCTGGCGAAACATGGTGGGCTAGCAAACGCGTAGTTCCGAACGAACACGAAAAGGAAAGGGGAGACGACCGAGATGGCATTCTACAACCGCTTCCCCAGCCACCGCGATGCGATGAAATCGACCGTGGCCCTCTTCGCCGCGGGGCTGCTCGGCAAGGGAGGAGCCCAGAGCTCGGTGCAGAACGTCAACAAGCACTCGAGCCCTCGACCCTGAAGATCACCGACCTGCGCTACACCGTCGTCAAGAAGCCCGGACCCAGCCCCGTGCCCGTCATCCGCATCGACACCAACCAGGGCGTCTACGGTCCAGGCGAGTGCGTGACGTCGCGAACTATGACCTCGATAGTGGGTTCGGGCGTATCACCGGCGTGTGTCACGAACACGAGCGTGAGCTCGTGGTGCTGTACCAGAGATGGGAGACGGCCTCCCGAAGTCGGCTTGCAGGAGCAGACTTCAAACTGCCTCAGTGCCGCTGCGTTCAAAAGGTGT
>JBAVYX010000245.1:0-23963 GCA_049588475.1 Silvibacterium sp.
CCTGCGGCCCGGCTTCCGGTAAACGCGACAGCAGCCACGCGCCGGTCAGCTACGAGCTTCACGCCATCTTCATTCGCCAGATGGAAGATCATCTGGATGGTTGCGGGCGGAAGCCCCATCTCCGCCACAGCCTTGCGAGCCTCTTCCGCGAATAACCGGCTCGTTTCCGGATGCAGTGGATGAGCTTTGGCGATCACTGGATTGCCCGCGGCGATCGCAGCAGCAAAATCACCTCCACTGATGCCATTGAAGGCCAAGGGGAAGTTGTTGGGCCCGAAGACAAGCACCGGCCCGATCGGCTCAAAGCACGACCGGATATTCCGCGCCAGGTCGAGCGTCGCCCGCGTCCAGGAACCTTCCCGTGCTGCGGCCGCGGCCTGTCGAAGCTGACCGACCGTGCGCGGCAGCTCGCCGTCCTTCAGTCTGGGTGTAATCGGCAGCGCCGTCTCCTCGTGGGCGGTTTCGATAATCTGCGCCGATGACGACTCGATATTTCGGGCGTAAGCCTCAAGAAATGCTGCAATCCGCTCCGGCGGCACGCTGCGGAGCTGCTGCGCAGCCGCACTCGCTGCTTCCAGCATCGCGTCGCAGTCCGCCCATTCGCTGACTGGGAAGGCTCTGGTCAGCGTTTTTCCGGTCGCCGGATTTTGGGCATGAAACGTTGTCTTATAGTTAGCCTCACACCACTCGCCGGCGATCAGTACCTGTGCCAGATCCATAAGCTTCACTTCTCCTCGCAACCAGCCTGCTACCAGTGAAGATATCAAGTCAGCGTCCCTATAATCGAATCTGCAACCATGACACGCATCCGTCCTGCTACGCCGTCCGATCTTTCGCTTATTCGTGACCTCATTTCCGAGCTGGCCGAGTATGAGCGAGAGCCGCATTCCGTCCGGATCACCGAAGAGCAGCTGCTCCGCGACGGCTTCGGCCCTGATCGCTATTACGAATGCCTAATCGCTGAGTGCCAGACCGACGATGGCAGCGCGCCCGCGGGCTTCGCGCTTTTCTTTCCCATCTACTCGACCTGGCAGGGCCGCAGCCTGCACCTCGAAGACTTGTTCGTCCGGTCCAGATTCCGCGGACTCGGCATCGGCAAGGCGCTTCTCACTCGCGTCGCGGCCATTGCTGTCGAGCGTGGCTGCTCCCGTCTCCAGTGGGACGTGCTCAACTGGAATCAGCCTGCCATCGACTTCTATTGCCGCCTCGACGCTACCATGCTCGATGATTGGCGGCGCATGCGCATCACGGGTGCAGCCCTCACCTCGCTCGCTGCCTCCACCGAGACTGTTACCGGGGCTACAGCATGAAGATTCGCGTCATTGGCGGCGGTCTGGCCGGTCCTGAAGCAGCCCTGACGGTCGCTCGTCTCGGCCTCGAAGTCGATCTCTACGAGATGCGCCCGGTCCGTACCACCCCGGCCCACCAGACAGCCGATTTTGGCGAGCTAGTCTGCTCAAACTCCCTTAAGTCGGAGAGCGAAAACACCGCGCCCTGGCTCCTCAAACAGGAGATGCGCCGCGCCGGCTCGCCTCTGCTCGAATGCGCCGACCAGAGCGCCGTCCCTGCCGGCCACGCCTTGGCCGTTGACCGCGTCGAATTCTCCCGCCTTATCCAAGCGGCTATTGAGGGCGAGCCGCTCATCCGCGTGCATCGCGAAGAAGTCACACGGCTCAATCCCGACCACGGGATCACCATCATCGCCAGCGGTCCGCTCACGTCGTCGGCGCTCTCGGCTGAAATCGCCCGCCTCACCGGCAGCGAGCATCTTGCTTTCTACGACTCCATCAGCCCCATCGTCGAGGCCGACACCATCGATATGGAGCGCGTTTACTTCGCCGCCCGCTACGACAAGGGCACCGCCGACTACATCAACTGCCCGATGTCGAAGGAAGAATATGATCGCTTTTACGACGCCCTCGTTTCAGCCGAGCAGGTGAAGGAAAAAGAGTGGGAGAAGCTCGATTACTTCGAAGGCTGTCTGCCTATCGAAGAGTTGGCCCGGCGCGGCCGTGACACCTTGCGCTTCGGCCCCATGAAGCCCGTTGGCCTGCGCGACCCGCGCACCGGCAAAACTCCCTGGGCCGTCGTCCAGCTGCGCTGCGAAAATCTACGCGCCGACTCCTATAACCTCGTCGGTTTCCAGAACCACCTAAAATACGGCGAGCAAGCCCGTATCCTGCGTCTCATTCCCGGCCTCGAAAACGCAAAGTTCTTGCGCTACGGCCAGATTCATCGCAACACCTACATCAATGCGCCCCGCGTCCTCACCCCGACGCTCAACCTGCGCGACTACCCCACCATCTTCTTCGCCGGCCAGATCTCCGGCGTCGAGGGATACACCGAGTCCATCGCAACCGGCATGCTGGTCGGCTTCTATGTCGCATCAGGTGCTCAGGGCTCGACGGCCGTTCCTGTCCCTCGCCAGACCGCCCTCGGCTCGCTCGTTCACTACATCACGCACGCCAAAGCCAAACGCTTCGACCCCGCCAATATCACTTTCGACCTGCTCGTCCCACTCGATGAGGAAACCCGCCGCCGCATTCGCGACAAAAAGGAGCGACGCCGCATCTAGTGCGAGCAAGCCCTGGTAGCATTCGATCACTGGTGGACAAGTGTGGCATCGGCGCAATCCGGACTGCGTTCGCCGATAGGCGTGCAACCCTGAGTCCAGAGATAGAGGCGCGAAAACGGACCGCACTCCGAAACTCAGGCAAAATTTCTTGTACAGGAGTACAATCCGCGACGCACTCTTGTCGGCTGAATAAATGCCAGTTACTCTCAGCGAGAAGGTTCAGCGCGGCTCGACATTCATCTCACGGGAGGTTCTTATGCGAAGTTTAAGATATGCGGGTTTGCTGTCCCTTGCAGCTCTCGGTCTTTTGATTGGTTGCGGGCGTCACTCTAACAAAGAGACGTATTACCTTATTTCGAATAACATCAATCTCCCGTACTGGAAGACTGCGATTGCTGGCTTCCAAAAAGCGGCGGCGCAGTACGACGTGACCGCGAAGATCGACGGTCCAACAAATTACGATGCGCAGGCCCAATTGAAGGATTTGCACGACGCCATCGCCACCCATCCCATGGGCATACTGGTTTCTGTGTCAGACGCCGCTCTGCTACAGCCGGAAATCGACTCTGCGATCGAACAGGGAATCCCGGTCATCACAATCGACTCGGACGCTCCCCACAGCCACCGCCTTTACTTCATCGGTACCAATAATCTTGAGGCCGGTCGTCTTGGAGGGCAACGACTGGTAAACAAGCTCGGGGGGAAAGGTAATGTCGTCTTTTTCAGCATGCCCGGCCAGCCTAATCTGGACGAGCGCCTGAAGGGCTATCGGGATGCCTTTGAAGCGCATCCGGGGATCAAGATCATGGACGTGTTCAACATCAAGGGCGATTCGGGGAATGCCTTCGACAAGACACAGCAATACCTCGCCCTGACGGGTCCGGCGAAAATCGACGCCTTCGTGTGCCTGGAAGCTTCCGCCGGCAAGGATGTCGGCGAGGTGCTTAAGCGTGAAAAAGCTACGGATCGTTTGCTGATCGCCATGGACGTGGATCCAGACACCCTCAACCTGATCAAGGAAGGGGTAATCAATGCAACCATCGCGCAGAAGCCATTTACCATGGGCTTCTACGGCCTTAAGGCGCTCGACGAGATCTATCATTATCCCCCCAAGAAACTGAGTCCCGATTACACCCAGGACACCTTCTCGCCCTTCCCGGTATTTGTTGACACGGGCACGGCGGAAGTCGACAAAAATAACGTCGACCTCTTTATGTCGGCGGCCTCCGAGAATCAACAGAAGTAAAGCGTCGCTGGGAGCCTCTACGCTCGTACCGATGAACGAACGCGACAAACATAAAGGAGGAGCATCCGTTTCCGCATCACGCGTTACCATAAAGAAGAAGATGTCTGATTTGCATGGTTCGAGTCCTTGGATTGGAGCGCGACCAAGAGCAGTGGTATGTCTTTCCGGAGGCATGGACTCCGCTGTGTGTGCCTCTCTCGCCGCACGCGACTACGACGCCTATGCGCTCCACTTCAGCTACGGACAGCGCACCGAGGGGCGAGAGTTAGATAGTGCCCGCATGGTGGCTCAAACCCTTGACTTCCGGGACTTTCTGCATCTCAAAATCGACGTCTTCCGCCACATCGGGGGCTCCGCCCTCACCGACTTCACCATCGCTGTTCCCAAGGCGCCCGAACATGAGCCAATCGGCCAAGCGATCCCTGTTACCTATGTTCCCTTTCGCAATGCGCACTTCTTGTCCGCGGCAGTCAGTTGGGCAGAAGTCCTGGGAGCCAGAACCATCTTCATCGGCGCCGTCGAACAGGATAGCTCCGGCTACCCCGATTGCCGGCCGGCGTACTACCAGGCTTTCCAGCAGCTCATCCGCACCGGGACCCGCGAAGGAGACATCGAAATCTCGACGCCGCTCATCCATTTAAGGAAGAGCCAGATTGTAGCCTTTGGCCTTGAATTGGGTGCGCCATTCAATTTAACGTGGTCGTGCTATTCGGGCGCGGAAGAAGCGTGTGGCGAATGCGACAGTTGTGTTCTGCGTCTGCGCGCCTTCGACGAGGTGGGTACGCCCGACCCGATTCCTTACGCCATGCGGACACGATGAACAGTTAAATCTGCTGTCGTCCGCGAGAGATTGATGACACACTTGAAGATTCGGAACCGGCAGCCCAAAGTCAAACGCGGCCCTCGGGGAGATAGAAAGAAGAAGCCATGAGAAACAAGACAATTGGAGATAACACAATGCGCAAGACGAAAATTTGGCTGGCGTCCCTGTTCGCGGTCCTGCTGGTATCCACTACGGCCTATGTGAAGGCACAAGACACGGCCAAGGTTCACGGCCACGTACAGGATCCCGTCGGTGTGGCCGTGCCCAACGCTACCGTGCAGCTCAGCACCGATGGGAAGACCGCGAAATACACCTTCACCACGAATGCCAGCGGCGACTACAAGGGCGAGGGTATTGCCCCCGGTACTTATATCCTTACGCTTTACAGCGCAGAGAATAAGACCATCGACCAGTTTCGCGACGTAAGACTCGCCTCCGGCAACGACACTCTCCAGGACTTCGACATGACCCGCGCCGAATACGTCTCGAAGCTATCTCCCGAGATGAAAAAACAGCTCGAGGATCTGAAGGCCAAGAATGCAGCTGCCGTGAAGGAGAACTCGCAGATCAAAAATCTCAACGCTGACCTGCTCAAGGCCCGTGAGGACAACAAGGACAAGAATTACGCTGAGGCTGAAGCCCTGATGTCCAAGGACGCACAGGCCAAGCCCGATGCCGCCGTGCTATGGGTAGAACTTGGAATTGCCCAAAAAGGCCTGAAGAAGAACGACGACGCGGTCACATCGCTCAAGAAGGCCGTCGAGATTGACGCGGCCAGCAAGAAGCCCAATCCCGATCTACAATCCGTGGCAGACGATTCGTTGGGTGAAGTGCTCGCCGGCGAAGGCAAGGTTCCCGAGGCCCAGGCAGCCTACGAGGCTGCCGTCCAGGCCGATCCCAAGAACGCCGCCATGCACTATCGCAATGAGGCCATCATGATGGACCGCGCAGGTCAGGGTGACGCCACCGTGGCCGCTGCCGACAAAGCGATCGCCGCCGATCCCAATAGTGCCATTCCCTTCTACCTGAAGGGTAAAGCGCTCATCAACAAGGCCACCGTCGATCCGAAGACGCAAAAAATCGTCGCCCCTCCGGGTACCGCAGAGGCCTACCAGAAGTATCTCGAACTTGACCCTACCGGCCCCTTCTCCGCCGACGCCAAGTCGATTCTCGCCGAACTGGGCACAACGGTGAACACCAACTACAAGGCCTCCACAAAGAAGAAGTAGGAGTTCTCAACGCAGCAGCTAAGGCGTGGTCTTCGAGACTGCGCCTTAACATTTTTCGCTCCATTCCGGTCTGTGGATCTCCCTCCATCGTGCTCAGCGATGCTGACGCCGCCAGCACCGTGTTCACGTGAAGCGATGGCTTGAAAAGGTAATATAGCGGCGTGGACACTGTCGATTGGCTCCTCGATTCGGACTCCGCCATCCGCTGGCAGGCGATGCGCGATCTCACCGATGCCTCTCCGGCAGGGATCGCCGCGGAGCGCGCCCGCGTCCCACGCCAAGGGCTCGGCGCGGAAATTCTCGCCCGTCAGGGATCGGACGGCTCGTGGCGCCGGACCGATGCCCCTGTCTGGTTATCTACCCTCTTCACGTTGCTTCTGTTGCGCGCGACCGGCGTCGACCGCGCCGAACCTGCCGTCAAGTCCGCAATGGCTCGTCTCGAAGCGGGCTTGCGGTGGAATGATCAGGACGGCTGCTGGGAGTTGCGTGGGCCGGAAACCGGCGGGAACACGTTCTTCGAAGGCGAAGAGGAGCCGTGCATCAACGGGGGCGCACTCGCTGTGGGCGCTTGCTTCGGGCACCCGACGGAGAGCCTCGCGCGCCGTCTCCTCGCCGAGCAGCTCGATGACGGCGGTTGGAACTGCGAAGCACCGAAGAGTGCGCGCTCGTCTTTCCACACTACGATCTGCGTGCTCGAGGGGCTGCTCGAGTACGAGCGTGCCGTCGGGTCCGCGCCGGAGATTGCGGCGTCCAGGCGGCGCGGCGAGGAGTACCTGCTCGCGCGTGGCCTGTTTCGGCGGCGCTCCACCGGCGAGGTCGCCAATCCGACGTTCCTGGAGCTGGCGTTCCCGCCCCGCTACCATTACGACGTTCTCCGGGCGCTGGATTACTTCAGAGAAGCCGATGAAGGGCACGCAGATGAGCGGCCGGACGCGCGCATGCGCGATGCTGTGCATTTGATCGAAGACAGGCGGCAAGTCTCGGTCGTGGCCCGGGGTCGATGGCTCCTTGATCGCGCGTACGACGAGGCGCTTCCTTTTCCGTTGGGCGAATTGGTGGGTGAGCCGAGCCGGTGGAATACGCTCCGCGCGCTGCGGGTGCTTCGTTGGTACGAGCGACGAGGGCCCGCTTGAAGTCAGAGTTCATCACGGCCTGGTCAAAGACGCCCGCAGGCTTCCTCTTCCCGATCCCCGCGTCGTCCCACTGAAGGACCCCAAAGACTTCACTCTGCTCGGGTGCGTGTGCGTCGGTTTCAGTAAGGCCCGGGGTTGAGTGAGTGACACGGGTCTTCCTGCTCTTGCGCCTCTCATCCGCTCTCTGTATTGTTTTACTTCATTGGGAGAACGTTTACTCAAATGACCGAGCACCTGACTTCGCGTCGTAAATTCCTTCAGACCTCCGCGCTTGCCGCTTCCGCGCTTGCCTTCCGCACCAGCCCGCTCGTCTCGCAGTCCACGCAGATCGATGCCCACATCGAGGTCCTTCCCGCCGAGACTATTGGCGCTATCTCTCCGGAGATCTACTCGCACTTCATCGAACAGCTAGGCGGAGTCATCTACGACGGCGTGTGGGTTGGCGAGAAGTCGAAGATTCCCAACCAGGACGGCATCCGCAGCTCGTTCATCGACATGATGCGCGCGGTCGAGGCTCCGGTGCTGCGCTGGCCCGGGGGCTGCTTTGCCGACTCCTACGACTGGCGGGACGGCCTGGGTCCGCGCGACAAGCGGCCCGCCCGCACAGGCTTCTGGAATCAGCAGGACTCGAACCACTACGGCCTGCACGAGTTCATGCGCACTTGCCGACTGATTGGCTGCCAACCCTACCTGGCGGCGAATGTGCGCAGCCAGCCGGCCCGCGACTTTTACCAGCAGATCGAGTACTGTAACACCCCCGCAGGCGACCTGCCGTCCAACTCTGCCGCTCCCGCCGAGCCCAATGCCCTCGCCACGCTGCGCGCCGAGAACGGCGACCGGGAACCTTTCAATGTCGACCTGTGGGGCGTGGGCAACGAGAGCTGGGGCTGCGGCGGCAACATGACGCCCGAGGAGTACGCCGCTGTCTTCCGCCGCTACACGGCCTGGGTACCGAACTACGGCAACCCTCTTCGCTTCGTGGCCGTCGGCCCCAATGGCGACGACGTCGACTGGACGACACGCCTCTTCAAGGCGCTGTATGCGAACCCCGAACGCCGCCACCTGTGGGGACTCTCGATTCATTACTACACATCCGGCAGCGCCGCCCGCTTTGCCGATGGCGACGCCCTCCAGTTCAGCGACGACGAGCATTACGATCTGCTCACCCGCGGCTCGCTCATGGAAAAGATCATTACCGACCACTGGTCGGCGATGGGCAATCTTCCCGGTCAGCCCAAGAGTCCGGGCCAGCCACTAGTGAAGCTGGTTGTCGACGAGTGGGGAGCCTGGTACGGTAAGGGCACGGCGCTCGCGCCGGAGTACAACCTGTCGCAGCAATCCACCATGCGCGATGCGCTTCTCGCCGCCATTACCTTCGACATTTTCCAACGTCATGCGGACAAGGTCGGGGTCGGCGCTGTGGCACAGTCGGTCAACTGTCTTCACTCGCTCATGCTTGCACAGGGAGATAAGGTAACGCTGACCCCGACTTTCCATGTCTTCAAGATGTATCTGCCGCACCGTGGAGGACAGGCCGTCCGCGCCGAGTTCACCACTCCGGCGATCTCCAACCCGCTGGGCAACACACCGATCCAGGTGGGGGGCGCCAGTTATATCGGAGCGCTGCCTCCGGTAAAGACGCTCGCCGGGCTAAGCGGTTCCGCGTCGATCGCGGCGAAAGGCCCGGGCTCAGAGAATGGCAAGCTTTTGACCTTGTCGGTTGTCAATCCACATCTCACGCGACCCATTACGACCGAAATAGCGGTCCGTGGAGCGAGCGTCACCTCGGCTACGGGCATGGTCCTGGCCTCGCACGATGTCCACGACCATAACGACTTCGTGCACCCTGACGCAGTCAAGGCAGTCGCCGCCCAGGTCGATGCTCCAGGCGGCGGCAAGCTCCGGCACATCTTTCCACCGGCCAGCGTCACGACATTGCAAATTACGTTGGCCTAGGGAAATGCTGGAACCAACATGGCGGTATCGGATGGCGAAGGTGTCGCAGCGCCGTTCTGTGCAGGCGCGACTCCATTCTGAGTATTCGGCGCCGGGCCGCCCGCTTGGAGACCGCTGAAATCGATGTATTCACTCAGCCGGGTCATGACTGCGTCCGGCGTGAGTTGAGCGGGGGAAATCGAGCCCTGCCAACGCAAATTGAATCGCGAACCGCCACGCGCGCGCTGGTCCGCGACCTGCTGCGCCTTGAGCTGGCTGGCAATCTGCGCGTTGCTTTTGTTGATCGCGTCCTGACGATCGCGACGAGCGCGCTCACGATCGAGATCACGCTGAAGCTGCCTGATCTTGTCGGGATCGTCGGTGTTTGCGATCTGCTGTTCGAGGCTCTTTTCGTAGTCGCTCTTTTCAACGGGCTTGGCGGTCACAGTGGTAGTGGTGTCGTCTCCGAAGGTGCCGAAGCCGCCTCCGTCGAGCTGGAACTCGATCATGTCCTTCTTGACGACGATGGTGGTAATCCGGACGACATCGCCTTTACGAATGGCGGGACCCAACTGCTTGATGCGCGAGGAGTACTCCTTCCCGTCCATGGGCGCGGGCTTGTTGAGCGCAGGTCGATGCCCTTTTGAGTTCCGGGCATATCGATTTTCGCTACTACCTGCTTGCCGGTGAAATAGCTGATGATCGAGTCGGCGCCGGACGGAGAGGGCGTTTGGGCGCAGAGCGAGACAGGGATGGCGACGGCGAGAAGAGCGGCCCACAGGGCGGATCGGTACACGTTGAAACCCCGATGGTTGCCTTTGAGGCCCGTTACTTCCTTAGAGCGACAGCATACTTCGGTAAGGCACCGTGCGAAAGAGTTTTGTCCCAGATGCGAAAATCCGGACCTGGGGAGTCCGGCACTGTGGTTACTTTTGGAGGACGGCTACTCCGTATTTGGGCAGATCGACGGAGTTTGCCGGCGCATGATTTGCGCTGAGCAGGTCGGTCATGGCCCGGGGCAGGACTACGTGCTGGTTGACCGTTGTGTGATTGATGAGGATGATTACGGATTTGTCTGCACCCGCATTTTGTTCACGGGAGCGCTGGGCGACTTCGACTCCGTCGGGCACGCCGGGCAGGATGGGCTGGACTCCGCTCTGCTGAACGAAGTGAGCGGTGAATTTGCTGAGCAGGGCGGGGTCAAGCCAGGCTCCGATATAGGTAATGCTGCCTTTGCCAACGGAGCGGGTGATGACGGCGGGCTGACCGTCGAGCCATCCGTTGCTGGGGCCGTAACGCAGGAGGACCTGGGTGTCGGGTGAGGCGGGACTGATGGTTTCTGCCCAAATGCTCGCTGTGCCGGTGCCGAGATCGCCACTGACCGGAACTTCTGTACCGAGCGCATAGAACTGCGAGACGTTGCCGCCGAGAAAATCGACAAGCGGGCCGGGCTGGCGCTGGGGATTGAGCGCGTTGTACTCGTCCTTCATGCCGCTGCGCGGGCCGAGGACGAGATGACCTCCCTGCTTGACCCAGGCGATGAGGTGGTCGGCTGTAGCCTGGGACAACACATTGAGCGCAGGGGCGACGACGAGCTTGTACTGGTCGAGCGGCGCGTCAGGGGATATCACGTCGACGGACTGGGTCTGATCGCGCAGGGGACGGTAGAAGGCCACGAGCTCAGCGACGGGATCGAATTTGGCGCTGTGACGCTGGAAGTCTATGGCCCAGCGGCTGTCATAGGAATTCAGGATGGCGACGGAGGCGTGCGGCGATGTACCGGAGAGAGCGGGGCCGGCTTTCTCAAATTCATCGCCGACCTGTTTCACTTCGTCGTAGACGGGGACAGGCTTTCCGTCGATGCCGGCGAGGACGCCGTGATATTCCTCCTGCCCGTTAGGGGCGGCACGCCATTGCCAGTATTCGACGGCATCGGCTCCATGGCCGATGGCCTGCCAGGCCATGTCGCGCACCTGACCCTTGTCGAGAGGCGTATTGGTGGGACGCCAGTTGACGAAGGCGGGCTCGGTTTCCATAACCCAGAAATTCTTGCGCTTGTAACCGCGGGTAAGGTCGTGGCGGGCGGCGTTGTCGGCCGGGTCGTAATTGCCGGAGCCGATGTAGTCGTCCCAGGCGGCGATGTCGAGGTTGGAGTGGACAGTGTATTCATCAAAGCCGTCGAACCATCCCATGGTGTTGGTGGTGATGAACTGACGCGGGTCGGCGTGCGGACGGATGGCGTCGATCTGGTTCTGTGAGTAGCTCTCCCAGGTGTCGCTTACGAAGTGCTTCCAGTCGAGGAGCAGAGCGGGGTTTTCGTTGTTGTCGCGCGCCGGAATCTCGTCGAAGTTGTCGTAGGTCTGGCTCCAGTATGCGGTGGCCCAGTGCTTGTTTAGGTTGTCGATGGTGCCGTACTTCTTCTGCAGCCATGCGTGGAACTGGGCTTTGGCTTCGGGATCGAAGGAGTCGTTGGCGTATTCGTTGTCGAGCTGCCAGCCGACGACATTGGGGTTCTTGCCGTAGCGTATGGCCATCTGCTCAGCTATGTCGTGAGCGAATTTGCGGTAGCGCTCGTTGGCGAAGGAGAACTGCTGGCGGTTTCCGTGCTCGTCGCGGCGGCCATCCTGGTCGATGCGGAGGGTCTCAGGATATTTGCTCGTCAGCCAAGCAGGCGGCGCGGCGGTAGGCGTGCCGAGGACGATTGCTATGTGGTGCTTGGCACCAAGCGCGATGGCGCGGTCGAGCCAGTCGAAGTTGTAGTGGCCCTCGGAGGGCTCCAGGGTGCTCCAGGCAAACTCGCCGACGCGGACGAGGTGGATATGCGCTGCTTCCATGAGGGCGAGGTCAGGCTCCCATTGGGACTCGGGCCATTGCTCGGGATACCAGGCGTCTCCGAGGAGCAGCGGCGGCTGGTTGGGATAAGCGGTGGCCTGGGCTGAGGCGGAGACGGCGGGTGCGAGCACAACAAGGCCGGCAAGAAAAAGTGAGGCAAAACGCATCAAGAGATCTCCAAAGAGAATACTAGATGTATCGTAAATCAAACCGTTTACATCTGAGATTTTCTGAGCTGCTCGACGGAGAGCGGCCCGCGAATAGGGAACGGTCGTGATTGCGGCCGGCCAATCTGTCATCAGTGAGGGAGCTAAAGGGAGATGTACTTTTTGATCCTGCGCGCCCCCAGCGAGCGAAAGTCTGTCTCGCGAGTTTTGCGTCCTGCTGTGCCGACGAAACCCATCGCATATAGTCCTACGAGAAGAACCATTACACTTACAACAACCCACCCTGCTACATGTTTTTGCGGCGGTCCAAGACTCAGCTTTTAACAAGCCTCACGCGACAGATTCGCATCCTTCTTCAAATCGTCGATGCTGATTCGACCGGCTCCGAACTGCGTGATAAGAAGTGCTGCACCGAGCATGGACAAATTTTTAGCAAACATTGCTTGCTGTATGTGAATCACAGCCGGATCACTCTGTTTCCAATACGTATGCATCATCCATGTGACGGGCACGAGGAAGGCTACTAAAACCCAGGCTCCCCAGCGTGCCTTGTAACCAAAAGCGACGCTCAATCCGCCGACAATCGCCATGACTCCGGACAAGGGAACGAGCAGGTGAGCAAAAGGCACACCTAAATTTGCGGCGTGTCCTATTCCCTCGCTGGAGAAATGACGTGGAGCTGCGGTAATGAAGATCAATGAAAACATGATTCTCGCGATAGGGAAAAGTAAACGCATCAATCGCCTCCTTATGGGGCAAAGCATTAGTGACGTTTGTATCACTATAAGTGATAGCACTATCATTATGACTTGAGTGTTGTCAATATTCTCATGACCAACCGCAGGAAGAAAAGACTAAAGGCCGACCGTCCCAGACGGGGCACACCCGAGCAAACACGCGCGCGTCTTGTGGCCACGGCGGCAGAGATTTTCAATCGTGTCGGCTATCACGGAACCGATTCGAACCGGATTGCGAAGGAGGCTGGATACGCGACCGGCACCTTTTATAAGCATTTCAAAGACAAGCGTGAAGCCTTTCTCGCTGTTTACGAGACCTGGGTTACGTCCGAGTGGGCCGCGGTCGATTCGGAACTGTCGGCCGGCGGAAAACCAAAAGAGACGGCCCGAAGACTCGTCGAGCTGGCGATCGACTTCCATACGAAGTGGCGCGGTCTGCGCGCGTCATTGATGGAGCTAGTTTTCACGGATGAAAAGGTGCGGCGGTTTTATCGGAGCCAACGTCGCAGACAATTGGATGTAATTGCTCAACTCCGTCTCCGCCTCGGAATTCCGGCAGGCCGGCGAGAGGATGACGCAATACATCTATTCACAACTGAACGAACCTATGATGCGATTGGACAGGGCGAACTCCAGGCCCTCGGTCTCGATCACGACCTCGTTGTTGAGGCCATGGTCGAGAAGGTGTTTGCGCTATTGAGTTGACCGTCTATCATCCGGGGATGTTGTTCGCGTGTGGGTGGGCAGGCAGAATGCCGGCGCTGGTCGCGGATCGTGAGCGAGGAAGCGCGGGCGACTACTTCGGCGACCAGCTCATCTGGCCGTTGCCGCGATAGGCCAGATTACCGATCTGACCGGCACGCGCCGCGGCGACCCCGGTTTCCACGGGCGCGTTTGGCTCTTTGCGCATCCTGACGCACTCGAAGAAATTCTGCATGTGCGAGATGGTTCCGTCGCGGAAGCTCTCCTCCTTGAGAACGGGATTCTGGTTACTCTGGACGCCCTCGCGATAAACACTGAATCCGCTGCGATTGATCTTTAACGTCGCCTCCGTCCCGCGGAATTCAAGACCGCCGTCGTCGATAGAGGAGCTCATCATTCCCTCGTAGACAACATCAAAACCTGGATAACGGAATGCCGCTTGAATCGTGTCGGGGCAGTCCCATGCCAGAAACATATATTTGTCCGCAAGCATCTGCGCCTCACGCGGCTGATCGGATTTCATGGCCCAGTGGGCCACATCGATCCAGTGAGTGAATAGATCGGTCATGGCTCCGCCGCCAAAGTTCCAGAACCAGCGCCACCGGAAAAACTTTTCTTCGCTGAACGGCTGATCGGGAGCGGATCCGAGCCAAAGCTTCCAGTCGAGAGCCTGTGTGTCGACGGGCTTAGTCGGCCAGTTGCGTTGATAGTTCTGCCACCAATAGGTTCTTACCTGAGTGACGCGCCCGAGGGTACCGCCCTGAATCAACTCGACAGCATCGCGAAAGTGGGTCCAGCTACGCTGCTGCATGCCGCACTGCAGAATCTGCTTTCCGGAGCGAACGGCGCGGGTGAGCGTGACGCCCTCCTCGAGGGTGTGTGTGACGGGCTTTTCCAGATAGACGTCTTTGCCAGCGGCCAGGGCGTCGACGGCCATCGGAACGTGCCAGTGATCCGGGGACGCAATGATCACGGCATCGATATCCTTGTCGAGCACCTCGTGATAGTCGACATGCGTAGTAGCCATGCCGTTGGACCTCTCTTTGACAGCATCGCGGTGCGGCGCATACACGTCGCTGACAGCTACGATCTGGCAGGGGCCGACCTTCTCAGCAGAATCGAGCAGGCCCTTCATTCGGCCGCCCGCTCCAATGACTCCGATGCGAAGAGTATCGTTTGCACCCAGCACTCTGGTTGAGGCAAGGGCGGTAAGCCCACCTGCAATGAGAAAGCGGCGGCGATCGGGCTTATATGACATGGTGCTTCCTACCGTTCTTGATTCCCGCCGATCATTATCAATGAAGTTGCGATGTTGCGCGGCCAAAGACCTCAGAAAGTAGGCTCAAGGTTGAAGGACTCCGGCCGAACGATAGACGGCGCCGTCGATGACGGTTTCGACAACAGGGAGGGTGGGCGTTGCGGTGAGAACTTCAATCGAGTTTTCACTGGCCAGGATGGTGTCTTCGACCTTGGCTCCGCGCAGGCTGGGGTTATAGGCGAAAGCCTGGGGAGCGGTGACGAGGTCTTCTCCGGTGGGCGTGATGAGCCAGTCGCGTTCGGTGTATCCGCAAGGTCCGCCTTGGTGATGGAGCTCGATCTCTTCGGCGGCTCCTACAGATTTGTATGCTTCGCGTGCAACCTCGAAAAGCTGAGCAGAGGTTGCGCTGGGGCGGGTGGCATGGAGCAGCTCGGAGTGAATGCGGGCTGCTGCGGTGAAGGATGCGGCCAGATCTTCGGGTATCGGTCCGAAGTGGACGAAGCGGGTGATGGAGACGACTAATCCCCACCTTCGCGCGCAGAGGTTGACCATGCCGTAGCGTTCGAGGACACCCTGGCGAGCAACGGCATGCTTGTATTTGCGGATACGGTCGTCGACTCCCATCAGCAGCACCGTCGGCGTGATGCCGCGTTCAAGCAGCGCGGCGGCGGAGCGGGCTGCCATTTCGTGTTCGGTGACTCCGGGCTGGAGGGATTCGAGGACAGCGACGGTGGCCTCGGCGGTGTCGCGGGAAAGAATGCGGAGGCGTTCGATCTCCGTGGGCAGGAGTGGGGCGCGGAGGCTGCTGAGGCTGACGTGCTTGGCGCCGGCTATCAGAGTGTCTGAACCTAACGCGTTGTCTCCAACAAGTTCGCGGAGCAGCCGAGCCGGGCTTTGATACCAGGGATATATAACGGGCTCGTAGCCGAGGCCGGTGAACTCCTCGCTAGCTAGGCGGGGGGCTTCGTTATTGGAGGTGAGGTAGCAGCGGAGTCCGTCGTAGGTGATAAGCAGTGAGGTGACCGCCGTTTCAGAACCTAGGGCGACGCGGGCTTCGACCTGGCCGGCGGTGACCCAGGCGATGTTTTCGTGGCGGCTGAGCAGGATCGCGGAGAGGTTGTTGCGATCGAGGAAGGCGGCGAGGCGCTGGTGTTTTTCGTCCTGCTCAGCAAATCGAGGTTCGAGGGAACTCACGGAAGAGTTTGGCGCCGTTGCTTCGGTGGGTGGATTCACGCGCTTCTTTTCTCCTTGCGTTGCTCACAGCCAGAATGAATGAAAGTAAACCGATTTTTATCGGCGGTTTCCGGGATTAGTTAACGTGAAAGCACTGTACAGCGAGTGAGGAAAAGGGGCAAGAGTTTGGGGAAGACCGTCAACTCAAGCTGTCTTTACAGGACAAATGCCCTCGGTGCAGCCGATGGGACGGACACAGAGGCGAGCCGCCAGGACGATGAGCGTGATCCAGAGCAGATCGGCGCCGAGCAGGTGGACCATCTGCATCCAGGTAGGGGCGAGGAGGAGAATGTCGGCCAGTCCGAGAGTGTATTGCAGGAGAAGTAAGGCGGCCACGGTGAGTGAAAGCCTGCGATTCGCCGCTGAACGGGTGCCGTGAAAGATAAGCCAGAGCAGGAAGACGCCGGCGAGAAGGCTGACGGCAGGATGCGCCCAACGAAGCCGGACGAGCCAGGAGCTGCTGCTGGAGAAATCCTGCGCCAGGGCCGCGCGAAGGCTGGTGGCGGGATAGAGCGTGTCGCCGAGAGCAGCGAGAGAGCCGGTGACTCCGACGATGAGGACGGCGCTGAGGCCGGTGAGGATGAGGCCGGGGGCGCGGAATTCGACGCTGCCGCGCATGAAGCCTTGTTTGCGAGAGAGAAAGTGCGCGGTCAGGGCAAGCGCGCCGAGCAGGAGCAGGGTGTTCGTCAGATGCAGAGCGAGATAGACGGCACGTGATGCGGACTGGTCATTTGCGACCTTGCCGAGCAGGACCAGCAGGGCTCCGAGAAGCGCCTCGTTGAGCGTAAGAAGAAGGGCCGCGATGGAGGCGGCGCGGGCAAGGTGACGGCGCGGAGTGGCGCGCAGGGTCCAGAAGAGCAGGCCGAAGACAGCGATGAGCGCGACGCCGCTCGAGGCGCGATGAGCGAACTCGATGAGGGTCGCAGCAGTGGGGTAGCGCTGGATGACGGTGCCGTTGCAGAGCGGCCAGTGATCTCCACAACCCGCGCCGGAGCCGGTGGCGCGTACGGCTGCTCCCCAGAGAACGACGGCGACGTTGTAGACCAGGACAGCCCAGGCATAGCGATTCAGGGCTGGGGAATCGGCATGGGAGCGCGCCGGAGTTGCGGAAATCGCGGCCGTGGCGGCGTTCATCATTGTTCTTCGGTTATTTTAGCGGGTTCGAGCACAACCTATTTGCCCCGGAGAGCAATCATTACAACATGCGTATAAAAAACTCACAATTTATTGGCATTTTGTTGGCTTCCACGATGGCTTGCAGCTCCGGTGCGATTATTTCGGCTCAGGATACAAGCCCGAAACAAGATGTAAAAAACGCCGGGACAGACACAAAAGACGCGGCCAAGGACACCGGCCACGCGGTGTCGTCCGGCACAAAGAAGACTTACCACGCTACGAAGAAGGGTACAACCACCGGATACGACAAGACCAAAGAAGGCACGACCACGGCTTACGACCGGACCAAAGAGGGTACGGAGAAGGGATTCGACAAGACCAAGGAAGGCACCCAGAAAGTCTTCGATCCCCACAAGGAGCCGTCGACGAAGGCGAAAGACAACGCGCATCAGGCCTCTGTCAAGGCCAAAGACAGGAGTAAGGAAACAGACCAGAAGGTGAACGACGCCGCGACCAAACCGCAGTAGCGGCGATGCCGAGCGGGTGAACATCAGGGCTTCGATCGATGCCGGATGAATATCTTTCCCCGGCTTTTTTGTATGCACGCCGTCCTCTCCTCCGATTGGCGGCGTGTCATGCTTAGAGAGGCATGACCCTTGATTCAACAGAGAGCGAGACCAGAGCGGTCCCGGTTCTACCTTCGCCTGCTGTGGCGGTTCTGAGTGACAGCATCCACTTTCACTGGGAGAATCAGTCGTTTGGCACAGACTGGATCTTCGTGCTGCCGGTTGCGCTGTGCCTGGGGGTGGGATTGGCGGTGGGCCACCAAGCGGCGGGAATGATTGCAGCCGGGGGCGCGGCGACCATTGGCTACGGCGCAAAGCAGAACATCGACGATTCGCAACTGCTGCCCATGATTTTTGCAACCCTGGGCATGGCCTTCTCGATTTTCCTGGGCATGGTGGTGGGCCACGACGATTTCGTGCTTGTAGGGGTGACGGCCCTTTGGGGTTTTGGATACGGCATGCTCACGACGCGTGAGGGAGGCTATGGGTGGGTAGGACTGCAGAGCGTGGTGATGCTGGTGGTGGGATCAGCGTTCCCGGCCTCGGCCAAAGCGGCGGCAATACGCGCGTTGCTGCTGCTGGCAGGGGGGGGGATCCAGGTGTTGAGCTCGAGCCTGATCTTGCGGCTCTTCGGTGAACTGCGTGCACACGTACTGGCGCTGGCCACCTATATCCAGGCGGAACAAGCCGCGCTGCGCGTAGCCATGCTGAATGCTGCGGCGTCGTGGAAGCAGGGGAAGCTAAAGGACTCGGCGCTGCCCTATTCCATTCGTCTGGCGGTTACGCTGGCGGTGAGCACGCTGATCTACCAGCAGATGCATTTTGCGAGCGGATACTGGATTCCGATGACAGCCGTGATGGTGCTCAGACCGGGAATCGCCGACACGGCCAGCCGCGCGATTGCGCGCACGCTGGGAACGGTGGCAGGGGCGTGGCTGATCAGCATCTTCGTCGCGCATTTTACGCCATCGCCGACCTGGCTGGTGGTATTCACGCTGCTGTTTGCATGGCTCTCGTACGGAACGCTCAATGTAAACTATGCATTGTTCGCCGTTTGTCTTACGGGATATATCGTCTTCCTGCTATCGCTGGACAAGCTTCCGGAAATCGAGATCGCCCATCGGCGGGCGGTGTGCACGGCAATCGGCGGGTCTCTGGCCCTGGCGGTGCGGCTGGTGGTGATCTACCGATGGAGGAAGCGGCTGAGGGAGAGTGGCGGCGCTGCGCTTCTGAGCTAGTGTTTGTTAAGGCAACTACCACTCAAGCGAAAACCGGCTTGAGTGGCCACCCAGCACAACAGCGACGATGGCTAAAAGGCTTCTCCAACCAGTTCTTCGCTTTTCTTCCAGAGCGCTCCCGCATTGTCTGGATCAAGCGCATAGCCGCGTACACCTTCGCTGACGGAGGTGATAATTGCGTCGTCGGGCACAACCTGGCCGACGTGGCAATTCTCGCAGTACCTGCCGCCAATCTCGTGAGCCGGAGCAACCACACCGGCCCATACTGATGTTGCGGCTCCCTGAGGGATGGTTTTCCACTGGAACGGCCCCTTGCCCTCGGAAGCAAGCTGCTGACTGATTTGATCGATCATCCCCTGGATGCGGCTGGGGTCGATGTGGCGGCCGAGTTCGGTCTGTATGACTCCGGGATGCACGGCGGCAGCGCGTACGCCACGCTCCCGATGGCGCCGTTCGAAGCCAACGGCAAAGAGGATGTTGGCCGTCTTGGAGCGGCCGTAGGCAACGAAAGGGTCATAAGCCGTTCGCTCGAAGTTGGGGTCCTGGAGATCGACATTGGAGAAGCGGTGCCCTGCGGAAGAGAGGTTGATCAGGCGTCCTCCGGTGCGGATGAGCGGCGCGATGCGGTTGACGAAGACAAAGTGGCCAAGGTGATTGGTGCCGAACTGCGTTTCAAAACCATCTACCGTAAGTCCAAACGGCGTGGCCATAACGCCTGCATTGGCGATAACCACGTCGAAGGGCTCACCCTTCGCGACCAGCGCGTCGGCGCCTGCACGCACGCTCTTGAGATTACCGAGATCGAGGGCAACCAGCTCGAAACTTCCATCGTTGGCCGCGGCGTCTTTGCGAACCTCGACAGTCACTGCTTCAGCCTTCGCAAGATCGCGCACCGCTCCCACAACGTGCGCGCCATGCGCAGCGAGGGACCGCGCAGTCTCGATGCCGATGCCGGCCGAAACTCCAGTAACGAGAATCCGCTGGCCTTTGAGATTCACACCGGACAAAACATCTTCCGTAGTTGAGGTCGCTCCAAATACGATTGCCATTCTGTTTCTCCCACTTATTGACTGCTGGTTATGTTGCGAATAAAACGGAGAGTGTCTCCGAAATAAGAGATAATCGGAGACTCTCTCCGGGTGCAATTTTTTTGTCATGGCTAAGAAGCGTTCCCAATCGGTCCGTCGAAAGCCGCGCGTCGATGCACAGCGGAATCGCGAGCGCCTTCTGGAAATAGCGAAAGAGGCGTTCACACGGTCAGGCGCAAACGTCAGCCTGGACGAAGTTACCAAGCAGGCGGGTGTTGGGGCGGGAACTCTGTACCGGCACTTCCCTACGCGCGATGCGCTTCTCGAGGCTGTCTATCGCACCGAGGTAGAGAGACTGGCGGTGGCAGAACTGAAGTTTGCCGACACCTTGTCTCCGATTGAAGCGCTGCGGGCGTGGATGCTGCTCTTCGTTGACTACATCGCGGCCAAGCAGATCATCGCGCCGGCGCTGAATACGCTTGTCGGTGGACCTTCGAAATTATTTGAGGCGACCGGCGACAAGGTAAAAGGAGCGATCCGCGCACTGGTGAAGCGGGCGATCGAGAGCAGCGATATCCGTCCGGACCTTGATCCGCTGGATCTGCTGCGAGCGTTGATCGGCGTGTCCAACGTGGCTTCAGGGCCGGGCTGGCAGCAGAGTGCGAGGAGGCTTGTAGACATTCTGATTAGGGGGTCGAGGCCGTAGAGTGAGCGGCAGGGGCTGGCAATCGCCCACTCAAGCCAAACGCCGGCTTGAGTGGGGGCACCCGGTGGTGCGCGCGTTTTACCGCAGGCCGCCAGACGCCAGCAACGTCTCGCCCGTCAGCCAGCCTGAATCGGCTGACGCCAGAAACACCGCGATGGGCGCGATGTCCTGGGGTTGCGCGATCCGCCCGAGTGGCGTCTGCGCCTCGAAGTTCTTCTGGAACTCGCTTCCGATGATCCCGATAGCATGAACGCCCTCGGTCTCCACGATTCCTGGATTGATGGAGTTCACGCGGATCTTCTTTGGCCCAAGTTCCTTGGCAAGCACGTGGGTCACGGCGTCCACTGCACCCTTGGTGGCCGTATAGACCGCGGTAGTTGGGGGATTGAGTGAGCTGGCGGTGGAACCGATGTTGATGACGCTTCCACCTTCGGCGCTAAAGTGTTTCGCTGCTTCCTGAGTGGCCAGCAGGAGTCCGAGAACGTTGGTGTTGAACTGGCGGTGGAACTGCTCCTCTGTGATGTTCTCGAGCGCCGCGAATTCGTACACGCCAGCGTTGTTCACCAGAACGTCGAGGCGCCCAAACGTCTCTTTCGTCTCTGCAAAGATGCGCTGCACATCGCCGGCCTTCGACACGTCACCCTGGACGGCGACGGCCTTTCCACCTTTGTTTTTGATCTCCGCGACGACGCGATCCGCGCCCTCCTTGCTCGAGGCGTAATTCACGACAACCGTTGCACCCTCGGCTGCCAGACCCTTTGCAATACCTGCGCCAATGCCCTTCGATGCTCCCGTTACTACCGCTACCTTGCCCTTTAATTTGCTCATAGTCCCGCTCCTCGTGATTCCAAATATCGCTTATATTTCGATAGTTTCACAACTATCGAATGGATGAGACGATGCTGAAAACGATTCAAACGAAGGAAGAAAATTCTGTGAAAAGGATTGACCGGGTTCAGACCAGGTCAGTTCGAAGGCGTCCCAAGAATGCTTCCAGCACGTCGCGCTGCAGGAGGTAGCTGACAAACCTCCCTTTGCGGACTTCTTTTACCAGACCCGCCGTCTTGAGTTCCTTCATGTGGAAGGAAAGAGTGGCCGGGCTGATTTCCATGCATTCACGCACTGATCCGCACTCCAGCGCTTTTTTGTTGTCGCCCAACCGCCTGAGGATCTCGTAGCGGCGGGGATCGGCGAGCGCCTTCGCAATCAACTGGACCTGATCGTCGGAGAGCGCTTTGCGTTGGGACACCGCCATCGTGTGAGACCTCAATCCCTGGTTCCTGATGGTGCTATTACAGCATGCCCGGAAAGAGGGACATCTTGCTGGACACGGATAGAATGGTCGCAGATTCAGCAGTGTCAGCGACACACCCATGAAGGAGTGGCGATGGAAAAGAGTGCTTTTATGGCGCGCGTCGACCGATTCTGGGGCCGCGTGACCGAGGGCATGGAGCTCAGCCAACTCTGGTCGCAGTTTCGCACGGACGCCCACTCTGGCTATCGCTTGTATTCCCGAGAGGTGGACTCCACCCGGGTTGCGGGAGTGCCCACAGGCAAGCACTTCTTCGACGTGGCGAGCCAGTTTTTCTGGGCGATCCTAGAAAAACTAACGCCGGCTCGTCGGGTCCTGTTGCTCGTCGCGCTGGCGCTCATTGTCATTCCCGGCGGCGAGTGGACCTGGCGCGCCGGATCAGGCGAAGTGAAAGTCTTCGGCCTCGATTTTCACTTTTATGGCGGGTTGCTGATGTTCGCACTGCTAATCCTGGAGGTTGGCGATCGTGTGGTGATGAAACGCGATCTTCAGATCGCAAAAGAAATCCAGGAATGGCTGCTCCCGGCAAAGCCGCCGCTGGTTCCCGGCCTGGAAATCGCGTTCACCACTCGCCCCGCCAATACGGTCGCCGGAGATTACTATGACGTTTTCGCTCGCCTATCTCCGAATTCCGCAATGTCCACATTTCTTATTGCCATCGCTGATGTTGCCGGCAAGAGTGTGCCGGCAGCCATGTTGATGGCGACATTTCAGGCGAGCCTCAAGACTCTCTCGAGTACGCCCGGCCCGCTGACTGAACTGGTCAGCCGGATGAATCGGTATGCGTGCAGCAACAGCCAGAACGGCCGCCGTTTTACCACCGCCTTTATTGCCGAGTTCGATCCCGGGTCGCGCCGATTGATCTATGTCAACGCGGGGCACAACAATCCAATGCTGCGCCGCCGATCGGGCCTTATCGAGCGGCTGGAAATCGGAGGAATGCCACTCGGCATTATGGAAGAGGCCCACTATCAATCAGGCGAGGTGACGCTTGAAACCGGCGATTGGCTGGCGACCTTCACCGATGGTGTCGCGGAAGCAGAAAACAGTCTTCAACAGGAATACGGGGAAGGACGCCTCATGACGATGTTGCACTCGGGGCCGGCTCTGACCCCGGCCATGCTGCTGAATACCATCATGGTTGACCTGGATCGGTTCGTGGGGAACGCTCCCCAACACGATGATATTACCTGCATGCTGCTGCACGCGGTTTGAGGCAAGTCCCCAAGCTAACAGGGCGACGCTTTGTCGCCTGGCTTCTATTCGACTTGTTGCTTGGCTTTATAGCCGTCGCGGGCAATGATGTCGTACTTGAGCGGCTTGTGCTTCTCGTCCTGCATGTGGAGGGGATGGCCTTCGTTGTCGACTAGCTCGACGCGGAGCTTGCGATAGGTTCCGTCCTGCTTGGTGTTGGTTGGCGTGTAGGTGAGGACGTATTGATTGCGGATGGATTCGTTGATGGCGCCAAAATCATCCGGAAGTTCGCCCTGGAAGCGGGGGAAGAAGGCCATGCCGCCAGTCATGCGGGCAAAGGTAGTCATCTCATTGTCGGCCTGCAGGTAAGTCATATCCCGGATCTGACCTCCCATGCCTCCGCGGCCCTCGGACATGGCACGGACGTAGCCTCCCGTTGAGATGGTGAAAATGGTGACGTTCGGGGTAGCCTTGATCTTGGCAAGAATCTTATCGAGGTTGATCTTCGACATCGTGTCGCGGCCGGAGCCGATAAGGACGACGTACTTGCGACCCTCGACGCGAGTGAGGCGGTCGAGCGTCTGGTAGAGCGCGTCGAACATATTGATCTCACTCCACATAGGGATGGTGAGCCCGCCAAGGGCGCTCATCACGACACCCTTGTCCTGGGTGAAATCAGTGAGAATATTGGTGTGCATGTCATAGGTCATGACGGCGATGTAGTCGTCGGGCCGCAGCTGCTCCGCGAAGGTGTAGGCCGCGTTGCGCATGTCATAGACGAAGTAGTAGCTGGTGGCGGCGAACTCGACCAGCAGGACAGCGGTGATGGGCGCTTTGACCTGCTGGAACGTGGCTATCTCCTGCGGCTTGCCGTCCTCGTAAATGCGGAAGTTTTCCTGTTTGAGGTTGGGGACGAACTGGTGGGTCTTCTCG
>JBAVYX010000246.1:0-4333 GCA_049588475.1 Silvibacterium sp.
GGTTGGTTAAACTTACGTTGCCCCGCTGTACCGGCAGGCTGTCTTTGATCCGTGCGTATTGTTCCTCGGTAATTTCCATCTACATCGACTTACACGAGTTAGATTGAAATAGTGTTAACACGCCCTAATAAATGAACCGGAATCGGACACCTCGCATTTGGATCGGTTCCGGATGGCTTGATTCCACGAACTCAGGAATCGAATTCAATGTGCTTCGTCCATTGCAAGACGACCAGCGGCGACGAAGCCATGATCATGACTCCCGAACAAGCTTATGTAATCGTCCGAAACCTACGAGAGCCGGAGCGTACTCTCACGTTTTTGGCTGCGGCACCGGTCTTCGCATATCCGAGTGCCTGGAACTGCAATGGCAGGATTTAAATTTTGCGGAGGCAATGATTCATGTACGTCGCACGTGGACGTGTGGCCAAGTGGGTTTGCCAAAGACCAAGGCTTCAAAGGGCCCTGTGCCGCTCCATCCATTGCTGGCCGAATTCATGCTTCGCTGGAAGAGAAGACCGCCTATTCGGAGCCAGGCAACTGGGTCTTGGGTCCACTTGTCCTCGGTCACCGTACCCAAACTGACTCGCGATGGCTCTTGTTCCTCGAGCGCGCCTTCAAACGTTCGAGCGGCTCGAGCCGCACAGAGTGTAGGCGAAGGAGACAGCACCCCGACCGGCCTGAATCAGCGGCTTCAAGACGCTGAATGAAAACGTCATGATCGGGGGAGACCCGAGACAAAGGCCCAGTGCAGCGGTCAAGACGACCCACCAGCCATAAAACACGCGAGGTTGATAGCCGCTCACTCTGTCTCCAACCTGTTGCCCTTCTCGACGCCTAGCGGAAGTGCCATTCTCTCCCTCGAATTCTCCGGACAGTCGCGCATTTCCGGTTGCCTGACGCAGCTAATCAGAGTGTCTTTAGGCAAGCGATCAGCGCCCTTGAACACTATTCCATTTCTCTCAGGAATTCAGCGTAGCTCCTGGAATTTGATCATTTCGGGGTCGTCCGGATCGACGAGCCCTCGGCCGGGAAGATACTTCACCGACAAACGAAGCCCTCCGATGGTGACCGTGTAAATGTGGCGCTCGATATCGAAAGCCTTCCAGGTTCCGCTTGAGCCGTCTGATCCTTGCACAGTGCCATCCGCAAGGAAGTTGGTGGCGCCATAGCTGTTTAATTTAGCCAGGAATGTCTGGATGATGGGATCGCCACCGGCTTTCGCCGGGTCAAACTGGACTGCTCCGGTGGCTTCGATCTCATATCCGCCGCCAGTGCGAACCAGGGCGTCTGAGGGCGCTGCGATGCTGATAAGCGTCTTCAATTTCTTGTCCAATTTTCCGGTGAAGGTTTGTTCGGCCATGTCCTTCTCCGAGGTCACAACCTTGGTGACATGCCAGGTTCTTTGCTCGTCATAAAGGGTAGCGGTCAAGGGGGTGCGAATTGGGTTGCCGAAGAGTCCCATGGACTTGAATCGCACCACGACGTGTATGTCACCCGGACCTCCGACGAAATACCAATAGTGTGGGCCCACAAAATTGTCGACGATTCCGCTGTTAACTCCTGATTGGAGTGGGGCGGGATCCTGGGACTTCAACGACTGCGCCGCTGCGCAGCTTACCGTCAAACCGAACGCAATCATCACGAGCTTTTTCACCATGTTAAGAGCCCTCATTTCTGCGTAACGCAACGCTCCATCGAATGTTGTGAATGAGTACCTCAGCGACCAGGCATTTCGTCGTTGGATGACCAAGCAGACCCTGTATTGATCCGTCCACGTCTTCCAGTAGGTGCCATTTCTGCGTCTCAGCGCATTCCTGGAGTACGAGCTGCGTCATCCCGATCAACTGACCGGCTTCCCCATTGGTAACTCTCCGGTTTAACTACAGCTATGCCGGATTCCAGTTAATGTTGGAAATGCTTTTGCTCGGCGGCACGTTAAAGCAGTACAACGACAGTCCATCGCCTCGATTTACGTAGATCCAGAAGTCTAGTTGTTCTTGTCCTTCAGGGTTGAAAGTTTTCCCATCCGAGACACCAATGCCGTTGTTAACGCCCGAGAAGTTCGCCGCCACGCACGTGAATGCTCCATACCCGCCAGGCGCATCCCAAACTGTGATGTGTTTCCTTCCTGGGGTATCAACCACCAGCTCGAACGTAAGGTTGATATTGAAGTTGCATCTGTTGACCGCCGCGCCGAAGCTTTCCGCGACGCACTGGTCAGCCCCGAGGGGACTCCAGACTCGGAACGCATTCCAGCCTGTTGTGGAGCGTGCCTCGGCAGGAGGAATGGCTGCCAGTGTCACGAGAGCCATACCCATTACAAGAAGCCATATCTTTGCTTTGTACTTCATCTGAAACTCCTTTCAGCACGTGGTGCTGATCAGTTGATTGTTCTGGTTCCAACCTGCCGGCGGTCGAAAGGGATGTTCTCGGCCATCGGGAAGCCGCTAAGATTACGGAGTTACTGCTAAAGGCGAGGCTTCGTTAGAGTTCCAGCCTTCGATCGTTCCTGGGCCGGTGAGCTGGCTGGTTCCCACCGCCGGCAAGAGAAACTTTGCCGCCCGCATCCGTTCCGGTAGCTTCGCGAGCACACTCTCGGCACCAGCGGCATGAATGACTCGGGCGGATGATCGTCATCGTGTGGGTTTCGACCGTGATCTGCCTCCGGTGGAGGTCCCGGATTGTGTTCCTTCACCCAGCCGAATACTCTGTGATAGATTGCAGTCCACATCGATCTTCGGGGCCCCACTCCCATCGAACGAGGACATGTTGAATCGGACTGGAATCAAATGTCTTCAATCGGGGCCTCAATAATTTCTCAAGCTTTCTCAAGCGGTACTTATGGGACAGCAAATCAAGCACTTATACGAGTTCGGCCCCTACCGCATCGATCCTGGAAAACGACTCCTCTTGCGGGGCGATGAGACGGTTCCGCTGCCTGCCAAGGTGTTTGACATACTCCTCGTGCTGGTACAGCAGGGTCAGGAAGTAGTGTCCAAAGACGATCTGATGAAGACGGTTTGGCCGGACAGCTTCGTGGAAGAGTCCAATCTCACCCAAAGCATCTTCCTGTTGCGCAAGGCTCTGGGGGAGACGGCCCAGGACCACCGGTACATTGTCACGGTTCCGGGCCGAGGCTATCGCTTCGCGGAGAAAGTGAGAGAGATAGCCGACGGCGCATTGTTAGAGCGCCACTCCATTCATACAGTGACTATCGAAGAAACCGACACCCCGCGAAAGGGTGCCTCTTTCATTTCTCTCCTTTCGAGGTTGCCGCAAAGACCCTGGTACTTGGTCCTTGGCGCAGGCACTATCGTTGCCGTAGGGGCGGTTGCTTCGGTCTTTTTCCTTCATATGCGTCGGCAGTCAGCCTTGAACGAAGCAGACCTGGTTCTGGTGTCTGATTTCGTAAATACCACGGGAGAGCCAGTTTTCGACGACACGTTGAAGCAGGCACTCACCGTGAAGCTGGCGGAGTCTCCCTATTTCAACGTTGTGCCCGATAGTGATACTCGGAAGACATTGATCCTGATGGGCCGTTCACCGGATGAACGGCTCGTGCCACCCATTGCGCGTGACGCATGCCAACGAGCGGGAGCGAAGGTAGTAGTGGGTGGTTCGATCCTCGGTCTTGGAGACAAATACCTACTCGACCTGGATGCCATCAACTGCCTCACCGGAACCAAACTGGCCCACGAAGAGATCAAAGCATCCAACATAGAACAAGTCCTGAGACGGCTTGGGCAGTTGATCCCGTCGCTGCGTCGGAAGCTGGGCGAATCCCTCCCGTCTATTGAGAAGTTTGATACGCCCATCGAACAGGCGACTACCAGGTCCCTTTCAGCGCTCAAGGCGTATACCTCAGGTGACAAGAAGCGGGCCCAGGGCCAGGATGCGGAGAGTATCTCTTTCTACAAGATGGCGATTGAGCTGGATCCGGACTTCGCCATCGCCTACGCCAGGTTAGGCACGTTTTACAGCAACCTCAGCCAACCCGATCTTGCTGGCGATTACCTCCACAAAGCCTTTGAGCGGCGGGAGCGTGTGAGCGAGAAGGAGAAATTCTATATTCAGGCGCACTATTACGAAGATGCAACCAAGGAAACTGACAAGGCGAACGAAACTTTTAGGCTGTGGACAGAGGTATACCCACACGACTTCTTGGCCTTCAACAGTCTTAGCGGATGTGTTGCAACTTTCAGGGTGGCTGGCTGGTGACGTGAAAGAATCGCGAAATGGGAACCCGACCGGCGATCTTCAAATGGCGTCAGACCGAACCCGGCATCATCCTTTGTGCTGTCCGGTGGTATCTTCGCTATTCTCTTTCGCT
>JBAVYX010000247.1:0-2401 GCA_049588475.1 Silvibacterium sp.
AGTAGACTTGCACCCAACGCCAAACACAACTGGCATCCACTTCCAGGCCCCGCTCTGCCAATAGCTCGGCAACATGCTCATAGGCCAACGGATATCGCAGATACCACCGTACGGCTTGCAGAATTACGTCGCCGGGATACTGGCGGCCCTTGAACGGATTTGTCACTGTGATCGGCATGGACTCTTCACCTTATCAGTCCTGATCCCAAACGTCGCAATGAAACCCCGAAGTGGATATGATCGCCTCCGGCCATTCCCGTCTTGCCGCTCGTGCCCATGACTTGGCCTTGCTTCACCATGTCGCCTTCGTGCACATCAATATGGCTTAGGTGACCGTAGAGCGTCTGTAGCCCGTAGCCATGATCAACCACGATACAGTTGCCGTAGATGCCCAAGGGAGCCAAACTTCCGGAGGTGAGCGAAAAGACCCGCGAGCGTGTTCAGCTCAGGACGAGGGCTATCCGCTTATCACCGCCCAGAACGCCGGTGCCGCTGTCGAAAGAAACGACCGGAAACGGGGCAGGGGGTAGCCCCCGAATTGCTTTCCGCTTATCGACGTGAGAGCCCAGACTTGCTGTGGAGAAAGCAAAGGGGAGGGGTTAACCGCATATTGACACTCGCGTTGCCTCCGCCTACGCTCAGAATCGTATGGAAGTACATCTTACCACTGACCAGAAGGCCTTTATTCGCCAAGCCATTGAAAGCGGACGCCTCCACCGCGAGGAAGACGCGGTGCAGGAAGCTCTTTCCTTGTGGGAAGAGCGCGAGCGCACGCGCGCCGAAATTCTGACGGCGGTTGACGTGGCTGAGGCTTCCGTCGCTCGTGGCGAAGGGCGCGCTATCACGCAGGAGTCCATGCGGCAATTGGCCGACGACGTGAAACAGCGTGGGCGCAGCCGCTTGGCCGCTGAGCAATCATCTCCCCGCTGATGGCTCATCGCCTTGCACCGGAAGCCGAAGCCGAGCTCGATGACATCTGGTATTACGTTGCCAAAGAAAGCGGCAGCATCGATATTGCCGACCGGCTTGTCGATTCCATTACGGAGCGTTTCTATCTTCTTGCCCGCCACCCGCACATTGGACGCCGTCGCGACGAGGATTTGCGCCCTGGGCTGCGTAGTTTTCCTGTGGGCGAATATGTCATTATCTACCGCGTCGAAGAGGACGAAGTGCTGATTCTCCACGTGTACCGAGGTAGCCGGGATATTGAGGCCCTGTTGCGGCAGTAAAGACAATCACCACGGCCCTTATGAACAAGAAAGACCTCACCGATTGCAGTCTCATGAACAGCCGAACCGCGTGATGGGACGAGGATCGCGGAGATCACCGGATGGGCTGCGCCATTCGATGAGAACCCGATGTTTGGCCAACGCCCGTTCTGCCCGGGAGATTCCCAATCAGCATGTCCAGCAGAACGTGCTGAAGTGGATGGAAAGCGGCGTCCGCGGAATGGCTCGTGTACGTGAGATCGCGGCCGAAGTTCCTGAGACGAAGTTCTACGCCATCCTCGATGACCACGGCGTGGAATCGCTGACCAGGGTACCGAACTTCGGTGTTCTGGAGAAACTGGTCAACGCGATGACACAAGCTGCTGAGCAGCTGTCCGTGGCCTGACCAACCATTACCTGTCGGACCGAAGGGATGTGAGCAATCGCATCCCTTTTTCCTTTTCTGAGGTGAACCATGACATTTATCCAGTGCTCGATGTGCAGGCGGGCAGCGGCCTGGGTGAACGACAAAGAAGTGTTTTGTGAGGGCCACAAAGAAATGATCATCGAGACCTTCGGAGTCGATCACTTTCCGATCCATCGATTCACGAACGAAGATGAGGCGTTCGTTGTGTGTGGCCGCTTCGCTAAACCAAACCCCACAAAGAAACAGGCGACCATGCCTCCCAGAGGGGACGCTCGATGGCAAAAGTCTTAGAAATTCGTACCGAGCCAGCGATCTGCAGTGTTCCGCTGCACCAGGCGGTCTATTGCGAAAACTGCAACACGATCTCTAACTCCCGGCCCTATCGTTGTGGTGTTTGCGGTAGTGAAGCGGTTTTGCGGGTGGAACCGATCCTCAACCGCCCTGACCCTCCGAGGCAAGCTTCCTTCCCGATCCAGTTCTCTCCACTCCGTGCAGTCGCCTAGCGAGCTATCGTTCAACCGACAACTTACATTAACCTGCGAGGGCACCCTATGCCTCGATATGCCCGTTCACGTCCCGGTACCACGTCATTCACGGCTTAAACACACCGAGCATCCTCTGCATCGGTTGCTCCTCACGATTTCCTTCGATAGTCACCGCGCTCCTCTTCGATTTCCAATAGACGCTGGCAACTGCCATCGTCCACAAAGGAACCAAATCGACTCCGGGCAAGAGCTTGGCAAAAAACGACGGCAGAAACTCCCAA
>JBAVYX010000248.1:0-23588 GCA_049588475.1 Silvibacterium sp.
CATCGCCCGCTCCGCCGCGGTCCTCGGATAGATCTCCATGCTCTCCTGCATGGTTCCATCCTCGCCGCCCCGTATGCGGACACTTCACTTGCTAAAAACACCGGACAGATTATCTGCTAACGACACCTATCTTCGCAGTCTTAATTAACTGGTACACAGGTGTAAAAAGATCTCTTAAAACAAGAGATTCAATCTCCACCAGCCGAAGCCTTTTTCTCAACGACGTGGACGACAAACAACATAGAGCCGTGCCCTGAGCCACAGAATCTTCCACACTTCCCCTTAAAGTCTCCAACCGCGTCGGGGGTTATGGTAACTTCCGTGACATGCCCTTTGGTCATCGCGCCGTTTACGTGTAATTCCTGAATCACGAGACTATGCGGCACGTCATCTGAAGTCAATGCAAGCGTGACTGTCTCTCCCTTGTTGATAGTGATCTCCGCCGGAACAAAGGAGAAACGCTTTGCGTGAATCTCAAATCTTTGCGTGGAGGACTGAGCCCGGCCACTCCCTGTGCCAGAAAAAGCGAGCAATAGAATAACACTGAACCAGAGACTGTATTTCATTTACACCTTCCCTCATTGCGCATTTGCTTTTGGAATCGTTGGAAGTACAGGACAAGTATTACTTGCCCAATATCGCTACGGAGCGAGATAACGGAGGAGTGCTTGTTCATCCTCCCGTGAAAGTTTTGCGCGAACTCGCATGTGCATCACGACAGTCCCTGTAATTCTTGGTGGGATTGTCATCGGTGGCTTATGGCACCGCGCGCAATTGTCCGCAAAGACGCGTTCTCCCCGTTGCGGCACAACTTTCTGCGGAGCCGGCCGGGGTTCTGTCGCCTGCGTATCTGTCTTTACCTGGGCAACCGCTTCTTCTCTGCTCATCGCTGGGGCCACTACAATGATCGCAATGAGCACGATCACACTACCGAGCGCAGGTCGCATTCCCATTTCATTTCCTTTCCGGCCAAAGCGGCCAAAGAAATCGATATGTAAATCCAACGTTCCAAAGATTCAGGTCCTTACTGGCAGTGAACTGTCGGCCATAGCTGGAGACAAAGCGCCAATTGTCCCGAAAATAATAGTTAAGACCGAATTCGGCACGCTGGGTATTTACAGTCGGCAACCCATTTCCTCCTCCATTGAGCGGAAATAACTGCTCCATACGCCCTACGAGTTGAACATTTCTGAAGAATGAGTTGCCAGCAGGCACTTGAGACAGCATGTACGCCCCCTCAATCCAGTATCCCTGCCCATTGAAGCTGCGGCTATATTGGGCCTTGAGATCCAGAGGTACCTGCGGAGGCTGCCACGATACATATCCAGCACCGCTGTTGATTTGTGGCCGATCGAGATAGCGCTGATACGAGGTTCCGACTTCGATCCGATGGCTCGGAAGGAAGATGCTGGCGTCAAATCCCGTGGTGCGTGCTGCCGATAGCTGATTTACATTGCTGTGAGCAGAGTAGTAAACAGCGTATTGAACGCTGTAAGCGTTTGTTTGCTTGACTACGCCCCGCAGCTGACCCCCAATGCCAGCTCCGCTGGTACGCGTGCCAATTGGATAGATAAGAGGCGTGTCCTGAATGTTGGCGATCCAGATTGGGGTAAGTCGCTCAGGGTATAAGCCAAAAGGCAGTATGTATTTACCGACAACTGGCATGACGTGGGTGTTAGCCAGCCAATCGACTTGTGCGAATTCGACAGTCTTAAATATCTGGCCTGTGTAATCGCCAGATGTACCATCGCGGCGCTGGAAGAATCCCGTAAAATCGGTGCGACTTTCCAGAAGAACGTGGGTTCCGAAGGGGACCAAAAGCAGAGGGTTGATTTGCGGCAATAGAGTGGGAATACCGCCATTTACATTGTAGATATAACCGAGCCCGCCCGAAATAGCCGGAATATAGCCGGCATGAGTCGATCCGGTGTCAGCATCTTGCGCGCTGAGCTTCAACGTGCAAATGAGCACACAGCCTACGCAAAACCAGATTTTTATATATGCGATCATCTCTTATCTCTTGGCGATAACTTCCATGTGATTTACTAGGTCACGTTTTTGAACACACTTTTATCGAATGCCCGTGCCAAAGCTATCGATAAGGCGAGTGTAGGCAACCGCTGTCTGACACTTGCATACGTGATGTCATTCCTTTGTCACTGATCACGCAAAGACGTTTTTCTTACAAGACCGGTGGTTTATAACCATTCGAGGGCCATATGCAGGAACGTGGCATGGATAGGGAGCGATGAGGGACGCACTTGACAATCACGCGATACATGACTCCAGGAGGTTCGCCTCTCTATTTCGTGCTGGATTCGGTACAGGTCGTAATTCTAGACACTATGAAGACACTGCTGTGAGAGCTAGAAACCTAATGAGCACGCGCGATCTTCTTAAATGCTATCTCGCGATGGCGATTTCTATTGTGCTCACTGCTTTATTCACTACGGCAATCGCGGTTGCCCAACAAGACCCTACGTCTCCGCAAATACCAGGTGTCGACAGCACAACCGGCCAGGCAAATTGCAACGATCTGTTTTCTCCGTGCACAACTGGCATGGGTCGACAGGGGACAGCGAATACCTATACGTTGCCCTATGATCCGTCGGAACAACTGGGAAACGCTGATACAACGAACATGGACTTAGGCGAACGGCGGTCTTTACAGTCGACTGTCCCCATCCCTATTACCGGACCAGCCGCCGACCGCTCCCCAGTAAGAACGATGATTGAATCGAAGCGTGTTGAGGAGCCGCCAACTGAGTTTCAACTGTTCGTAGCCGGCGCCATCGGGAAAATGCTTCCCCTATTTGGGAGTCAGCTCTTCCTTACAGTTCCTTCTACTTTTGCGCCGCTGGATAAAGGTCCCGTTACTCCTGACTATGTAGTCGGCCCAGGGGATGAGTTGTTGATTCGCGCCTGGGGAAGCGTCTCTTTCAATGTCAGGGAGAGAGTTGACCGCGATGGAAATATTTTTCTGCCTCACTTTGGTGAGTTGCGCGTCGCAGGCCTGAAATCTTCCGAGCTTAATCCGTTCTTAACTGCGCGAATTGGCCAGGATTTTCGTAAATTTGACATATCGGTGACGCTGGGAGATTTGCGGTCCATTCAAGTGCTGGTCGTAGGGCGGGCGCGCAGGCCAGGATCTTACACAGTCGGTTCATTGAGCACTCTGGTCAATGTTCTCTTTGCTTCAGGCGGCCCCTCGTCCACCGGATCGATGCGCAATATCGAGCTTCGGCGCGGCGGCAAGATTGTAACGACTGTCGATCTCTATCAAATTCTCACCGAAGGCGACGAATCGAAGGATGCGCATTTGTTGTCAGGTGACGTGATCTACATACCCTCAGCCGGACCACGTATTGCCCTTGCTGGAAGCGTGAGTCAGCCGGCCATCTACGAACTGCAGTATGGCGACACTGTGGCGACCGCCCTAAAACTGGCCGGTGGAACAACTTCGATCGCCGCTCTTCAGCGAGCGGAATTGGAGCGCGTGGATCCTAGTGGAGCGCGTCACATCGTGGAGACCAAACTCGATCGGCAGGGGATGCAGACTCAGGTTATGAATGGCGATGTACTTCGTGTCTTCCAGATCGTTCCGAAGTTCGACAACGCCGTCATCCTGCGAGGAAACGTCGCCAATCCTGGCCGCTACGGCTGGCATGCAGGAATGCGGATTCGCGATCTGATCCCCGACAAGGAAAGCCTTGTGACCCGCGCCGCCCTGTCTAGCCACAATGCCTTGGCACTCACTGAGAGCGAGAGGGAGTCAGCAGCACGAATCCGCAAATCATCGCTTATCAGTAATGAGCGCTCCCCGAATGAACGTTTCGCGGGTTCACCGACCGCCGGCACTCCGGGATCGCCAACGACAGGCGATACGTCGGTTCAGGTGAAAACAGGTGACACGTCTGTCCAGGTAAGAGACGATCGCGGCACGACAGATTCGGCTAGCTCTACCCCTCTGCCGGATGATCTCAGTACCGGTCAGGACAAGGAGTCGGACCCAAATGCAACCGTGCCTGACTCGGGAAGTTCAACCGGCAGAAGCATCGCTTTCGACTCTGGAAGGCCGTCAGAAGAGTTTGCGCAGAAGAACCCAGTCAAACTTGTGGCTCCCGAGATTAACTGGGACTATGCGGTGATCGAGCGTACTAACGCTGAAGACTTAACAACCGTCCTCAAGCCATTCCACCTTGGCCGCGTGATCCTAGGACATGACGAATCGGAGAACTATGAACTTCAACCAGGTGACGTGGTGACCGTTTTTTCACAGGCCGACATCCGCGTGCCACAAAAGCGACAGAGCAAGCTTGTGCGTCTGGAAGGCGAGTTTGGAGCAGCCGGAGTTTATAGTGTGAGACCGGGTGAGACCCTCCGTGATCTGGTGACTCGGGCAGGTGGACTTACCGATGACGCATACCTGTTTGGATCGTCTTTCACGCGACGGTCCACCCGGCTGCAACAACAGGCAAGGCTAGATGAGTACGCGTTCGATCTAGAAAGCGAGATCGAACGCGAAGCGGGCAACAAAGCGGGTGCCGTAGTCAATCCAGGGGAAGCCGTAGTCGTCGCTTCGAGTCTGGAAAGCCAGCGTGCTCTCGTTGCAAAACTGCGCCAAATGCACGCTTCAGGCCGCATCGTGCTGAACCTTCTTCCCACGAGCAACGAGCTTAACAACATTCCGGACCTGCCCCTTGAGGATGGGGATGCCTTTATGGTTCCGACCCGTCCCTCAAGCGTTGCGGTGGTCGGCGCGGTATACGACCAGAACTCTTACCTGTTTCAAGAGAAAGGAAATGTAAATCACTATCTGCAGCTGTGCGGAGGAATATCAAAGAGCGGCGATTGGAAGCATTCGTTTGTCATTCGTGCGGACGGCTCAGTAGTTAGTCATAACTCGCTGCTGGCCCACGATAGTCACGGACTGGAACATTTTGAATTAAACCCGGGTGATGCGGTGGTCATACCGGAAACCCTTAACAAGACTACCTTTATGCGAGGCCTGACAGATTGGTCATATATTATCTCCCAGTTTGGCCTCGGAGCTGCGGCGGTCAATGTTCTTAAGTAAAGGGGCAATGCGGAGTTTAACGAGGTTTGAGCTGTGACATCAAATCAAGATATCGATGGGCAGGAGACTCAGGAGTCGACAGAATCGGCGCTCCTTAAGAAACTGGTTGTGCTTGCCTCCCATCGACGGCTTCTTGCTGGAGGGATCTTTGGGGTGGCCCTGCTTACAGCCATCCTTGTACTCGTCGCTCCCGTAACCTACACGGCAACGGCCGTGATTCTAACACCGCAAAATACATCCGGTTCGGCTTTCGCCCTGCTGAGCCAACTCGGTGGCCTCGGATCACTCGCTTCGTTTGCCGGCGGGGACAGCATATTCAAGAGTCAGTCTGACACCTTTCTCAGCGTTCTCACCAGCAGGACGGTCGCCGATGAGTTGATACAACGCTTTCATCTCAAAGATGCGTACAAACAGCGCACACTGGTAGACACACGCAAGGCGCTAGCACGGCATACCCAGATTGAAACGACTCGCGGATCGACCATCCATATCTCAGTTGAAGATAAGGACGTGCAGCGCGCAACCGCCATTGCCAACGGGTATGTCGAGGAACTCTACCGTGTAAACCAGCATCTTGCGCTTACTGCCGGCGCACAACGCAGAGTTTTCCTTGAACAACAGTTGGATGCGGAACGCGGCGCTCTGGCGCAAGCCGAAGTTGCCTTTCAGGAGATTCAGCAAAAAACCGGCGTAATCCAATTGGCCGGTCAGGCAGAAATCACCTTGCGCTCGATTGCCCAGCTCCGCGCGGCGATCGCCGTCAAGGAGGTACAGCTCGAACTGCTTCGTGCCACGGCAACTGAACAGAACCTCGAACTTGTCAGACTGGAGAGCGAGACCAGCGCATTGCACGAGCAATTGCGGAAGGCGGAGAGCAATAACGCGCAAACCGATGATAACTACTTCGTTCCAGCTGGAAAAATCCCCCAGGCCGGGCTCGAATACCTTCGGCGCACACGCGATCTCCGGTATCACGAAGCCCTCTTCGAAATGCTTGCCAAACAGTATGAAGCAGCACGCATCGACGAGGCTAAGGCACCGCCTCTGGTCCAGGTCATCGACGAAGCCATCGCCCCGGACAAGCGCTCCTGGCCTCCTCGAACCCTGCTTGTGCTTCTGGCGGCCTTAACTTCCGGGATCCTGCTCTCGTGCGCTGTGCTGATCAAGGACAACTGGACACAGCTTGCAAAGGAGCCGGAAAATATTCGGCACCTTAACGCGCTCGGGGAAATGCTGTTGCCAAAGAGCAAGATAGCTGGCCGGTGGAGATCTATACCTCCTGACGCAAAACAACCATGACCGTGGAATTCTGGATGATCAGATCGCCACTGAAGTGAATCCTCTTTTACAGCTCAGCCTCCGGCAATTCCGTACTCCTTGGAGTACGTTCTGTGGCAGGTCGTCTGGCGGTGCGGGATGTTGGTCTGCTGGGCACGTAGCGTTTGCCAAGGATGAGAAGTATTCCTGGAACGCCAATACCCATAACAAACCAAACGATAAAAATGCCCTGCTGAAAGAGATCCAGACGCCACAACTCCGCAGAAGCGTAAAGGATTGCTCCACATGGCAACAGAAAACTCGTCCTCCCAAACGACGCCAGCCATGAAAACATGAAGCCCATGAAGCAACAGATGACGCCGATATAAAGCCAACAGAGATATCCCATCTGCTCGTGAAGCTGGACAAAGGCGGAATTAGTGGTGAGTTCCTCCTCTACGTCGATGAATTCGCGATAGAAATCCGTTCTTCCTCCGGCAATATCATCCGTTCTCCCGGCGGCGCTCATCGCCACCTGAAAGGGCGATCCCAGGTATGTGATTATCTCGGAGATGCTCGCCTCGACAAATGAGAGGTTTCTACCCGCATAGAAGTTGCTATTTCTCGAGGAGTTCAGGAAAGACAGAATCGCAAAAAAAATTCCGGCAAATACACCGAGCTTTGCCATGCTGATTTTTATGCTCTTCTTTCCGTAGTTCAGAAGAAATGCAGAGACAAGAACAGTTGCAATCAGGATCAACCGCGAAGACAACAAGGCCGTCATGGCCAGAAGGGCAATATTGACGACACTGAGGAGCGACAGTTTTCTGAATCTAACGACTCTATAAATGGCAAGAGAAGCCGAATAGAGTACCAGGTATCGAAGGGAGAGGATTCCCGCGTTGTACTCGTCATACAGGGTACCTTTTAAACGATTTGCCTGCCCGAGAGAGATGTAAAGAACAGCCTGTAAAAATGAAAGAGTGTGAAAGATCCTGAAGTAGGTGGATATTACGCCGATCGTGCTGAGGATCGTAAAAATCCAATACACGGTCGGAGAATCAAATGGCGGGATATTACTTTTTCCTGGCTGCGGAGTAGCGAGGGACGCGCCAAGTTTCTGTCCCAGGCTGAGGCTCACGAATATCAGCAAATACCAGGAAAAAAGAATAAAAGCGGAAATCAGATTGGGGTGCTCAGCGACTGTGAAGCCCTTGCGCAGCACACCAAAGTCCGGAAACAGCCATGCGCATAGGCTCAGCACCACGGCAAAGACTGCGATGCTGGACGGCCGCGCCACTCCCGTGATGTTGATAGTCAACTTCATTGAAGGATTGCTCTAGCTCCATTCTCCGAGGACTGAGGCATAGGCCGAAGCGGCACGGCTTACCGAATACATCGCGGCACGTTTAAGACCGCTAGCAGCGATGCGTTGTTGCAATTTCTCCGAGTGAAGCAGGTTCTCAATGGCAGAGATCAGCTCCTCTATTGAATCTGGGGTGAAGTAGACTGCGTCACTGCCCGCGATCTCAGGCAAGGATGCGGATTGAGAGCAGACAACCGGGGTTCCGCATGCCATAGATTCCATCACAGGCAGGCCGAAGCCTTCTTCAAAAGAAGGCATGACAGTCATCAGAGCCGCGGAGTAGAGCGATACAAGAGATTGGTCCGTTACTCGATGTAAGCAGCGCACGCCTAGCATCGCGATAAGAGAGAGCACGTTTCTGTCTGTCCGGGATGTGGATGGGTTCTCAGGGAGCACCAAGACCAGTTCGGGTCCATCCCGATAGCGCGAGCGCAAACGCTGGTACGCCATCAGTAACGTGACCAGGTTCTTGTGCGGAGCTGCAGAGCCCACAAAAAGAATGTATGGCGCGCAAAGTCCGTAGGATGCTCGCACCCTTTTCGTGGCCTCTTCTTTGGCTTGTGGACGGAAGACGTCGCTCACAGCACATGGAATGACCGAAATTTTATCCGGATCAACCTTGAGACGTTCTATGAGCATCCCTCGCGTGTAGTGCGACGGCGTAATAATACGGGAGGCCTTTGCACAGGCAATGCGCAACATAGGCTCGGCGTAGAAGCGCGCTCGCAGCCTGCTCCCATATTCCGGAAAGAGTAAATGGGTAAGATCATGGATCGTGACAACGAGCGGGCCCTTGCGGAAGACCGGGACATTGTAATGCGGAGCGCAAAAGACCGACGCTCCGCGAGCAATCATAGGCAAGCGTGCCTGTTCCATCACCGAATAGATGCCGCAGTTCATCTGTACGACACGATCACAATGCGGGGCGATCAGTTCCACTTGCCCGGGCATCGTGATGCAAGTTAACAGCGTGTTCGGAAGTTTTTGCTTTAATTCTCGAAGCAGCGTGAGAATGTACCTGCCTATTCCCGTCCGCAACCATCTTGCATCAATAACGACTTCATGTGAAAAGCTCATATACATACCTCAAGCTCGCGCACGCTGGAGGGGGCCTTGGGCGCACTGTCCACCAGATGACGGAAATTGCGACGAAAGGCTTCGGCACTGAATTGGCTGGCCCGTTCGCGGATGGCGCACGGCTGGAAACAGTGTTCACTGGCTTCGAAACGGACGATCGCATCGGCGACGGCCCTGGCGGTCTGTTGGTAGAAGAGAACTCCGGTGTCCTGGGAACAGGGGGAGCTACGATCTAGACTGCCGATGGTCTCGAGCGCTCCCCCTTTTCCAAGAGCAATCACGGGACGACCGCATGCCTGAGCCTCGACGACGGCCATACCAAAATCCTCGTCGGCGGCAAATAGAAAAGCCCGGCAATGCGCATATTCCTCCCACAGCGTTGCGTCATCTACATTTCCAAGAAACCTGATGGTTTTGCCGGCCTGGGCGCGCAGACGAACCTCTTCCGGACCCGTGCCGATGATTCGCAACTCGCGCCCGAGCAGATTACAAGCCTGAATGAGAAGGTCAATCCGTTTGTATGGGACCAGACGTCCTACGGTGAGATAAGCGTCGCCCGGCGTATCGACAAGATAGCCGGACGATGTATTTACCGGCGGATAGATAACCGTGCTTTCCCTTCCGTAATATCGGCGAATGCGCGACGCGACATAGCAGGAATTCGCGGCGAACTCGGTGACCTGCTGTGCCGCCCGCTGATCCCATCTTCTGACATAGTGTGCAGAAAGGCTGAACGCGGCTCTCGATATTCGGCCCATACTCCTGCGATATTCGTGATACTGGTCCCACAAGTAGCGCATGGGGGAATGGCAGTAACAAATATGAACGGCCGATGGGGAAACGATGGCCCCTTTCATAGGTCCGCTGTCGGAGGTCAGGATCAGATCGTAGGCACTGAGGTCGATCTGCTCGACCGCCAGCGGATAGAGGGGGAGAAGCTGTCGATAAATTCGATTCGCAAAAGGGATGCGATTCAGGATCGAAGTCTGCAGCGAACGGTCACGAAGACTTTGCGGAATCTTCTCAGGATCGGCGACCAGCGCGAAAAGATCTGCCGAAGGATACATCTGTGCCAGCGCTTCGGCCACGCGCTCCCCGCCTCCCTGGGAGACGAACCAGTGATGAACAATGGCGACTCGCACTTGGATTTAGAAGCTCCCCTCGCTCTGTGACCCTGCACATAGAGGCTTGTTGCTGTTACTTTAGCCGACCCGCGAGGCGCGCTTGTCCGGCTATAGTCGTGGCATTGTCAGGCTTTTGTAAGCGCGTCCGTGAGAAGGGGAAATGACGGCGGGATCCAATTACCTTCTTTACGCCAGAGTAGACGGCAGGGACGTAGACTCCTCCTGCTCTATGTGGCGCAACGACCGAAGGACTTCACGGGGAAGGGACAGGACAAAGGTAGTGTGTCCCGCACGCGAATCCTCAAGCTGTACTCGGCCCCCATGTTCCTGCGCGATGCGATTGGCAATCGTCAACCCCAATCCAATGCCGCGCCTCTTGCCATCGCTGACGAATGGCTCAAAGAGCGTCTCGCGAATGGCCTCGGGGACTCCCGCGCCGTTATCCGTAATGCGCAGCTCTATCAAATTTGAAGTCTCAGTCAGGTTGACCTTTATCTCGCCCGGCAGACCCCCGCTGCGTGCAGCTTGAGTGGCATTGATGAGGAGATTGAAAACAGCTCGCTCGATCATTCGAGCATCCATCCACGCCTCGGTAGGTGGAAGACGCTCAACCTGAATCGTCACGCCATGTGCTTCAGGATGAATCCTAATCAGCGCAATGGCACGCTCGACGAGTGAGCTGAGGGACTCGTACGACGGATGCAGCGATTTTCCCGTGCGACTGAAAATAAGCAGAGACTCAAGCACGTCGGTCATCCCGTGCACAGCGAGCTGTACATCCATCATCAACTCATCCCGCTCTGTTGGAGGCGTGGCAGGATTGCTCAGGAACTCTGCGTTCGCGTAGATTGCCGAGAGATAGTGCCGCAAATCGTGGGAGATGGAGCTGGCCATGCGCCCGATAACAGCTAACCGCGCGGACTCTATAAGCTCCTGCTGTGAACGGCGTACGCGATTGCGCATCGTATCAAACGCCAGACTGAGTTCTCTCAGCTCCTTTGCACCTCCGCCTGTCAATTGATAATCGAAATTGCCCGAACCAAGTGCACGCGCTCCCGCCAGCAGCGCATCGAGAGGGCGCGTGATGGTTCCGGAAATATATAGCGCCAACAGCGTACCGACTATCAGTACCAGCAAGCCCAGCGCGAGTAGCAGCCGGTTCAGGCGCATCGCGAAAGCACTGGCCTGGTCATAAGATTTGAGCACCAGAAGCCGGACCGGAACCTCGGAGAATGTGGGGATCGCCACCGAAGCAGCCAGATAGTGTTCCTTCCCCAGCCAGATGTTCTGTTCTGCCTGGGGCGCAATTGTGCTTCCCTGCCTTTGCAGATCGAGATCGTGCTGGGGGTCGAGCGTGCTGGAGACAATCTTATCCGCGGCGAGAAAGATCACGTCGGCTGCCGCGGCCTCTCGCACTTGCCTGCTGACGCGGTCGTCGATGGAATACCCGGCAATGACAAACCCCAGAGGTGTGCCAGTGGCCTCAGGTCCAAAGAATAAAGGCTGGAAAGATACTTGATAAAGCCGATGATCGCTCAACAGGTAGCGCTGATCCGGACGCAAGTCGAGCATGCGTTTCAGTTGCCGCTCGATATCCTGACGATCAGGCGAACCCGCGCTATCGTATACAGCGGCGACTGCTCCCGAAGTGTCCACCAAAGCGAACAGGTCGCTGCCACTCACTTTCCAGAATTCAACTCCGCCATCCTGAATCGTATTCAGGTCGTGGGTCGTCATCAGTGCTTTCAGGCTGGGGAGATCGGCCAGCAGGGCAACTTCCCTATCCAACATCTGCTGCCTTTGCCGTTGTAGATTCTGAAAGGTCACGGTTGAGTGAAGGAGATCCGCGGCCAGATTGCTGCGGATTTGCTTCTGCAGGCTGCTGCGAATCACAACCAGACTCATCACCGTCAGCCCACAGGCGAGGGACAAGAGAGAGAGCAGGAGAATCGTCCGCATTCGCATGATATTTCTCTCTCACGCGCCCGGTATGACGCGGCTCATTGGATCAGGCCGACGAATTTGTAGCCCATTCCATGCATAGTACGAATATATTTCGGATTGGATGGGTCAGTTTCGAGCTTCTGCCGCAGTTTGAGAATCTGATTATCAACAGTGCGGGTAGAAGGATAACAAGTGTAGCCCCACACATGGTTCAGGAGTTCTTCGCGGGACAATACACGCTCTGCGTTCTCCAGCATAAATTTGAGGAGCCTGAATTCATGGGCGGTAAGCGTCACGGTTTCTCCATCACGCGTTGCTTCCATCTTCAAAAAATCAACAGTGACCGTGCCAAAAGAGTAGGCTTTAACCGGGCGCGGCCCGGCAACGCGGCGGACGGCAGCCTGTACTCGGGCTAACAGCTCCCTGGGACTGAATGGCTTGGTGACGTAATCGTCGGCTCCCAATTCAAGCAGCAACACTTTATCGCTGACCTCCGAGATCGCGCTCAGAACAATCACTGGAACGTTCGGAAAAGCGCGCTTGAGATCTTTGCAAAGATCCTTTCCGGTTGCGCCTGGCAACATCAGGTCCAGAATAACGACCTCGGGCACCGGCCCCTTCATGGCCTCCTGGGCCTCCTTACCGTCATGTGCAGCTCTTACCTGAAAACCGTCGGTAATGAAAAGACGGTTCAGCACTTTCTGGATTCCGGGATCGTCTTCAATCACAAGTATCATTTTAGATTCTTCCAGTACTGGCGAAAGCAGCCAAATATTATCATCGCCAGAAGTTATTTTCCTTTGCGGGGACCTAGACTGTTCGAGATTCTCCTCCAAATTACAAATCAGTGACAATCATCTCGCAAGTTCATGACCTGAGAGTAACCATCATTCCAGCCGGTGATGCAGTAGCGTCAGCGAAGGCTGATACGTCCAGCCCGGCGATGGTTTATCTCCATTCAGCGTGAGCTTCCTTCCGCTGATCGCTGGCGTTTGTTTCGGATTGAGGGAACTTTGTCGTAACAGCATCTGGACAGGAGCACGGAGAAGCCGCATTACCCCATCGATGAGAATCCATTCCATCCCCTCCTTAAGTGCGGACGGAATGCGCTCGGAAAGGGCGGCAGATAGCAACACGATCCTCCCCCCCTCCATCACTAGCTCAATGTCATGCCAGGACATCTGAACCAACGTCTCGGCAGGCGTGAGCTGCCTGTCTTTGGCGACCATCAAATCAGCTTTCGCGCCAATCTGCAGAGTGCCTTCCCCCCGCTTTAGCCGCAAAAGCTGAGCTGCTTTTACTGTCACGAGATCATAAATAAATGGAGCGGGCACTCGCACTTCGTCGTAGACGAACCTAACTTCATCGAGAAGATCGCCCGAGGCTGTCAGCGAAGAATCTGTTCCCAGCGCCACATTGGGCAGCTTCAGAACTTGCTCGGCAGTCAGAGTCTCCCCAAGCGTGTAGAGATTCGACGACGGGCACCAGACAATGCCTGTTCTGGAGCGCGTAACACGCTCCCATTGTTCTGGGGTTAATCCGACGCAGTGAACAAGGACAAGACGTTCGTCCAATGGCAAATGCTGCTCAAGCAGATCGAATTCTCTTTGCGAAACCTGGTCTGTTCCTTCTGCCAGATGGAGGATGAAGGGCCAGTCCTTCGGTGTTTGAACGAATCGTTCGACTACTTTTTGGATTCCTGCGAGCGAATGCGCCCAGCCATACTCGGAAAGGACGCGCATCGGAAAACCTGGCTTAAAAATCTGCGGCTGATATGGGTTATGGTGAGAGACAGTGGTAACTCCGCTGAGGAGATTCCGAATGCCTCCCCACCAGAGGCGCGTTTCATGCGGCACACGTAGACACTCTTCGATGGACGACTGTTCCCGATGATGGATATCGGCGGCCCATTCACGCCAGCTGGGATAAGGTCCTTTGCCGAGGCGCGGAAAGAGAGAGAAATCCAGATGATCGTGCGCATTGATCAATCCGGGAAAGACCATGAGACCGGAAAGATCTACGGCAACTTCTCTGCCTGGAGTTCGTCTCATCTCCGCAATGCCCGGCATGCATACGCTCTCGATCAGCGAGCCGTTTACTGAGAGAGTGCGATATTTGGCGTTGTATGCGGAACGCGCAACACGAGCGCCTGCGAACGTGATCAACTCCTTCGTCGCTGTCGCCGGGGAGAATTGGAGAAGTGTGGATGTCTGCAAGATTATGTCTCCGCAAGCAGGAACTGCGTCCAGTAAATGACGGGAAGTGACTCTACCCGGAGGAAACTGTCAAGCATCCCATTCTGGTGAAAGATTGCTGCCTCTTCTTCACCAAAACAGGGTTCGCTTATTGCTTCAAGGATGCATCCAGCTGCACTCATCACGTTTATGAGATCGGGCAGGGTGTACTTGAATGTCGCGATTTCACATGAGCTGCCTGCGGTTCGAAAGGTACGCCGCCATCCGTATGAAGACGTGTTTGGATGTAGATCGGACACAATGATCGTGCCGCCAGGACGGAGAATGTGTGCGGCTTCTGCTGCAAATTTTCGGAGGTCTGGCACGTAGGACAGGAGAAACGATGCCAGGATGCAATCCGCGGCATGGTCGGGCAACAGCGTCGTCGTGCAATCGGCGTGAATCAGCCTAGTGGACGGCAAACATTTTCTCTTGGCCTCAGCGAGCATCGCCTCGGATGAATCCACGCCGGTCAATGACCTCGCACCCATTGCCTCAAGCCTATGCAACCAACGGCCTGTGCCACATCCCAGCTCGACAACATTCTGCTCAAACAAATTGCTCAAAATCGGCGCGAGAATGCGCTCTTCAAGAGCCAGTAGTGGATTGGGAGTCTCGTCATAGGATGACGCCCATTGTGCGTAAGCTTGCTGTGCGTCGAGCGGGACTGCGGCGCAAGTGGCGAGTCGGCTCATATGCTCTCCACCTTCGGCCGGCGCAGGCGTATCCAGTCCTGGGCCAGCCGCAGTTCTGCGGGTGCGGTGTAGATACCAGTCAGATATCGCCAGGAACTGAGAGTCTTCAGTACAGCGCGGCTCCATTTACTGGCCTGGATATCCTGTACAGTCGGCCACCGGCTGCCAACGACCGTTTCAAAGTTGTCGATGAGGTTTTTAGTCTTTGGCTTGAGCCAGGGCATGGATGGATTGACGCGGATCGTAAAGTTGTACCACTGTGGCGTCGCCCATTCTTCAAGCGTGGCGGGAAAAGAGACCTTGCCATCGACGCCGCCATACATCTTTCCATGATTCGGAACCGGGGTGTAGTGCTGCACAATGATCTCGGAGATGGGGTTCAGCCGCTTGATTTTGCGAACAAAAGCGATTGTCTCGCGCGTGTCGGTTTCCGGATCCTTCGGGTTGCCGACAACAAAAGAGAATTCAGGAACGATGTTGAGCCGCCGCAGGCGTTTGGCAACTTCGAGGGTCTGTTCCGTAGTGATGCCTTTCTTCATCTCCTGCAACACCCGGTCAGAGCCGGACTCCGCACCGAAGAAAATCATGGTGCAGCCAGCTTTGCGAATCCACTCCAGAGTCTCGTCAGAGTAGCGGCAGATAGCATCGATTCTTCCTTCACACCACCAGTGCAACCCCAATGGCGCCAACCGCTCCATCAGCTCGCGTGTATGATCCTCGCGCATGAAGAAATTCATGTCATAGAACTGCACCCCATCCATTCCGTAGTCCTTAACCAGATGCCGGAGAATCGCTTCGGTGCGCGAAGGCGACTCCATTTTTTGCTGGCTGCCGTAGGCTTCATGAACGGCGCAGAAACTGCACTGGAAGGGACAACCGATACTTGCCTGATGCGCGCCGGTACGATTTCCAAAATAAGATGGCCGCAGATAGCTCGGGACGGGTATTCGTTCGAAAGGGCTCCAGGGAAAGACATCGGGGCCTTGCAGCGACCGTTCGGGGTTGTGAACGGAGAGGCCGAAGGCATCTTTGTATGAAAGGCCGGCGATCTTGTTGAATTCTCGCTGTCCACGCAGAGCCTCAAGCAATTCGCGGAGCGTGTTTTCTCCCTGACCGCGTACGGCGTAGTCCACATATTTCGCTCTTAACGTGGCATCTCCGTAAACGGAGGGGAAATAACCGCCCCAAACGATCGGCACCTTGGGATAACGAGCGCGAATCGTTTTGCAGGATTTCATCGCTGAAATCATCTGCGGTCCGGGCATCACGCTTACGCCGAGCAGCTCTACGGAATGCGATTCGATCAGGCGCCCGAGGGTAGCATCAGGGTCCGGATCGAGATTTCCGTCGACGATCTCGTACTCTTCTCTCCCCTCCAGCACAGCGGCGAGCGCCATCACGGAGAGAGGAAATCGCCGGTTTTTGGGGCGAGTGAGCTTGGGATAGTAAAGCAGAATCACGCTGTCTCCGTTTGCCCTTCGTAGAGATAGAATTGCGAAGGCTCCCTGCGGCTCCTCAATCTCGCCACCAAGGGACGCAGCCACCACCGCACTCCGTACCAGGCAAGATGCCTCTCCCAACGAATACCGAAGTCCGAGAGATTATCCAGAACTTCGGGAGTCAGGAAATCGCCGGTTGGGAGCGAGTCGGCGCGGGTGCCGAACTTCGCCTCAAATATTTCACGACGTTCCAATCGCATTGCTTCGCCGCTGCGGGCATGCCGATAGGTGGGCGAGTCAATGATGAGAATGGTGCCTCCGGGGCGTAAGCAACGAAGCGCCTCACGTATCGTGCGCTCGTAGTCGGTTGAGTAATGAAAGGAGGCGTTGTAGATGGCAACGTCGAATTGCGCATCGTCAAAAGGAAGGCAGTTCATCTCGGCCTCAAAGCGGGGGAAGAATTCCGGGAGGACAGTTGCGTAATGACTGGCCGTTTCGAGCCCGTCCCAGGCGTTGCTGCACAAGTCTACTGCGACACAACGGTGGCCCTGCAGAGTCAGGCGATAACTCAGCCAGCCGTTGCCGGCCCCAATATCGAGGGCACGGAGGCTGTTGCCATAACGCTCTTCCAGACGTGGCAGAACATTTCGTTCAAGGAAGCGATAACTGCGCGCGCGAATTCGCCACTGATCGACGAAATTGCCTGAAAGATCCGCGAAGGGCAGTGCCAGATAGAATGCCGGGTGCTTCGAACCCCTGCCTTCAGAACGGCGAATTTCTTCGTAGTCGCATATGAACGATGAAAACCGGGCGCGCTGAAGCGGCGATAGCATCCTCCATACTCCGTTGTTTTTGTTCGTCACCATCCCGCAACGATCGCAATCGATACGAGCGGAAAGAAGCCTATTATCTCGATCGGAAATCGGCCCCATACTGCCTGAGCACCCAGGGCAACGCAACCACAGGTCGCTATCGGAAGAAAGGAATGTACGGGAGGTGAGATTCGCGACTGCCGTGGTCATTTGCCCTCTCTCACAAAACGGAAAAGGATGTGATCAGCGCATCCTCGGAACATCGGCACAACTCCAAGCCATCGATCGATGCGTGTCAGCAGGTCAACGAACGACTGACGATTCTGAAAGGCAGACTCCATCCAGGACGGCGGAAGGGCAACCCCAATCCCGCGCCACGATGCAAGCCGGAACGACGGCGCAAAGGCTATCCGCATCTCATGCACCGACGGATAGTGGACTCGGACGCTTGCTCCGCCGATGCGGGCATCGGTTCCGCCTGTCTTCATACGCCGAAAAGCCTTATTCCAACGCCCGTGGGCGGAGTGCCACAGGATTTCCCACGCGCAGAAACCGCCGAGCATGCAAAGAAATACCTCGCCGCCCGGACGAATCAGATCTGAGAGCGTTCTTCTCACCTCGGTAAGGTCCGCAGTGCAATTGAGCCCTCCGAAATTCGATAAGGCTCCGTCAAACTGTCCGTGACTCTTCAGCAGATCGAGTTGTTCATTCGCACATACTGCGAATGTCACGGGTAGAGTGGCACCGCAGCTCGCAAACTTCTGCCATGCCACGCTGATCATGCGTTTCGAGACATCGCAGGCCAGCACTGAAACTCCCTCTGCGGCCATAAGGACCGCGTCCTCGCCCGTACCGCAATTCAGATCGAGAATGCGGTGTCCTTCCCGGAATCGCTTGCGCAGCTCCTCGTGGATTAGCGCTCTCTGCGCTCTGCCAAGGATGGAATATGTGAACAATCGGTCATACTCCTCGGCAATCGTGTCGAAGGCTGGCCCTTTGTAGACCGAAGGCAACGTGCTGCTCATGATGTTCCCTGTCACGCGGTCCTCTCCTCGGCATAGGGGTACGCGTAGAGCTTTCGCCGACGATCTTCGACCAGCGCGCTCAACTCGCCGATGCGTAAGCCTGAATCGGAATCTTTTGTGTGCGCGTGCAGTCTGGCTAACTCCACTTCGTAGCGCAGCAACTCGTCCGCGATGCGATAGAACTCGCGTGGCCTGCGACCTGCAATGTCAAACTCCCGATCAGAAGTCTGGCCCCACGGCTTGATCTGAACCACGCGCGAAGCCACCTTGCTGTAATAAGGCGTCCCCTTGATGGGGTAGGAGACCGTGGTGAGAAAGATATCGGGGTTCGAAGACCGGACGTGATCAATTGTCGCTTCGATATCTTCCAGCTCTTCTCCTTCGTATCCCCACATCAGGAACATGCCAGTCTCAATTCCATGCTGGCGGCATAGCGCAACTGCCTGACGGACAGCCTGTACCTTCACGCCTCGTTGCATCGAATCCAGAATTCGCTGCGAACCGCTTTCGGAACCGACCCACAGACGCTGGCAACCCAATTCGGCAAGTGTCCGAATCACTGTTTCATTCAATCGATCGGATCGCGAGATGCACTCGAAGGGAATGTGAATCTTCCGCTTCTCAAGCTCCACGGACCATCGCGCCAGCCAGTCGTGATTAATCGTGAAGACGTCGTCCGCGATCCATAACGCGTCCGGCTTGTAACGTTCGAGCAGCCACGCGAGTTCATCGGCAACATGCTCCGGCTTTCGACGCCGATGTGTTTGACCAAATACCTGATGGCTGCACCATTCACAGCGATAGGGACAGCCCCGTGCCGTTATGAGCGACACCGAACCTTTTCCATGATGAGTTCGCCAAGTGTCGACATAGCGGTCCATGTCGATGTCTTCACGCGCGGGCCATGGTTGCGCATCAAGATCCGGAATCTGGGGTCGGGGCGCTGTGCGGCATGTGATGCCCTGCGAGTTACGGTACGCAAGACCTGCTATCTGCTCCAGACTTGCTTCTCCGTTCTGACGCCAGGCGCTTAGCAATTCTTCGACCGTGATCTCGCCTTCGCCCAGGACCACAACATCAGCGCCAGCATCCAGATACTCATCTACATAAGCGCCGGGTTCTGGACCTCCGACGATCGTCTTCCAGCCGGCCTGCTTTGCTTCACGAAGAATGGCTACTACATTCGAGCGCGTCATCAGATTTGCGTAGATGCCAAGGGCCGAAGTAGTTCCGCGTACCAATCTTTCGCGCAATGCTGCTCGGGTTTGGAATGTACTGTCGAACACTTCAACTGCGTACCCTTTATTGCGGAGATGAGAACAGATATAAAGAAGACCCAACGGCGGATACGGCTTCATGATCTGAAGCTCCTTGGGATCCTCGTAGAGAAAATAACCGTGGGTCAGCAATAGTTCCATAACGGCGCCGTCTCAGACTCCTCAAAAACTCCGATTGTTTTGTCCTTAGCCACAAGTCTCCGCGCCGCAAATTGCGAGCGCCTGGACGTCGCTTGACGGCAAAATGGGCAGTTGTGTGGGCTGTGCGATCTTGCACCGTTTCTCCAGCCGGCAGACCTCATCCCACAGCTCTGCGACCTTGTACTCCTCCTCGGGAGTTGATACATGACGATACTGTTCCACTTCATAGTGCAGTGCATTTCGAAGAGAGCGATAAAACTCGTCAGTGTATGCAGCGCGAAACATCACGCTGAGGTCTTGGCTGTCGATCCAGTTGCGTTTTTCTCCAAGCTGCTCCTGTACTTTCTGATGAAAGGCCGTTCCCGGAAGCGGGTAGGAAACTGATACACCGATATCATCAGGGCGGCATGTTCGAACCAGCGCGATTGTTTCTTCTATCTCCGCAAGAGTCTCGCCTGGATACCCAAACTGGAGAAAGAACGCAGCGCGAATGCCAGAACCACGAAGACATTCGCGGGCGTCACGGATGGAGCCGACAGTAAGTCCCTTATCCATAGCATCCAGAATGGCCTGCGATCCGGACTCCGCTCCCATCCACACCTCTTCGCATCCCGCGCGCTTCAACGCCGCCACGGTCTCGTTTGTCATCAGGTCTGCACGGCTTTGAATCTTGAAAGGCACGGCAGCGTCCCTACGCTCTACTGCGTCGGCAAACTCCAATACCCAATGCCGATTGAGCGCGAAGATGTCATCCGCGAACCAGAGGTGCTCAACACCGTATTCCCGCTTAAGCAATTGCATCTCTTCGGCAACGGAGTCTGCCGAGCGGAGCAGGAACCTATTTCCGTAGATGGGCTTAGCGCACCAGTTGCAGCGAAACGGGCAACCGCGGCTGGCGACGAGATTTGTGGATGATCTGCCGTGATAGGTTCGCCAGATGGATGAATATCCATCGATAGCCACCAAATCTCTGGCGGGAAAAGGATATTGGTCCAGATCGGTTGATCGAATGCGCGCTCCCGTGTAGACAATCATCCCTTTTGACCTGTTGTAATAGGCCAGTCCAGGAATCTCCCAGTCTGTTTCTTGCCCCTCTCGCAATACGGCCTGAAGCAACTCAACCAACGTCTGTTCGCACTCGCCCAGAAGGACTGCGAGAAAGCCTTGAGTCAGGTACGCCTGCACCTGGTCTGACGAATCTGAGCCGTGCACGATGATCGGTATTCCGGCCTTCGCAGCATGATCTCGCATTTTGAAACTGACTTCTCGCATTCGGGAGAGGCACATCTTCGACAAGAAGTTAAAGCTGTCCTCACAAACGACCACAATGCGTGGTCGATACTCCTCGAGCGTCCGCTGGAAGCCGGCGTCGGGATCTTCAATCATGGTGTCAAACAATGCCACGGAGTAGCCCGCATCCCGCGCCAGGGATGCTGCATACAGGGTGCCCAGCGGCGGATACGGCTGCTGCCGGTCGGCCTGCTTGCGATCGTAGTAAAGGTGATAGGAGTGTGTCAGAAGCACATCGACTGGAGGTCGTAACGTCATGTTCGAAGCCATTCAGCATACCTCCTGCGAGTTCGCGGGAAGAGAAACCCCGGTGATCAAAGACCGCCGTGACACAACTCGATCTGTAGCACGGGCCACCCAGACCTCCCACGGAAAGAAGAAGACCTTCGATCGCATTCGCCATTTCATAGGTGGGCTGAGCAATGCATTTAAAAGACGTCCTGCCGTCCTTGTGTACTGGAGCGTATTGCGGATGTTGTTGTTCACCAGGAAGTAATCGAGCATTCGTTCAAGGCGCCGCAATTCAGCCCCACGCAGCCAGGGAAGCACGTTCTTGCCCAGTGGAAGCCCTGCCCATTCCTCGAGCGATACTGGTTCTTTCACACCCATCTCCTTCAACTGGGGCCAGATGGGGATACCTGGATAAGGCGTGAAAATGTTGGGTGAGAAGCTGACATTTCTGTGCTTCTGTGCGATCTCATTCATCGTCTGGAGCGTCTCGATCCGATCTTTCTCCGTCTCACCGGGATAACCGAAGATCAGGTTGAAGCTCACACGGATCCCCCCTAGTTCGGCCTTGCGCGCCGTTTCATACATCTCTCCGAGACGTTGATGCCGTTTATTCATGAGCTTCAAAACCGATTCAGACGTGGACTCAGTGCCGAACCCCATGAACCTGACGCCACTGGCACCCATCATCCGGACCTCATCGTCGGACATGCGAGATAAGAAATCGGTAGAAGCCTGGAAAGTCCACGTAAAGCGGACTCCAGACTCATAGATCCCTCGCGCGATCGCCACAGCGCGCTTCACGTCTACCGGGAAATTCGAATCGAGCAGCGCTACTTCTTCGATCCGATACTTGGTGACAAGGTCGATCATCTCTTCTACAACATGGTCGGCTGAATAGGCATTGAAACGCCGGTGATAGAAGACCGTGTCCGTGCAGTAGTTGCAGGCATACGGACATCCGACGCTGGTGGCATAGGTTAGCTTCCGCATCCCCGTAATGCGTTCATACGCGTCGAAGTCAGCCAAGTGAAAGGCGGGAACCGGGAGATCCATTAAGTGCGTAACAGAGCGCTCCAGGTTGTGGATGATCGTCCCACCATGCTTGTAGGAAAGACCCGCCACGCCATCCAAGCCTTCTCCCATCCGGTAACGCCGAGCTATCTCAAGTAAAGTAAGGTCGCCCGGCCCGCGCACAACTACATCCACCAGATGGTTTTCGAGCGTCTGAGCTGCGGTTAGCGTCGGGTGCCATCCCCCAAAGATGACCGGGAAATCGGGCAGTGCGCTCTTTACCATTCGAGCGACGTGAAGTGCGGAGGTAATCATCGGACCGGTCAGCACCGAAATCCCAAGGCAAAGGGCATCACTGCACTCTCGCAGGATTCGTTGCGACGCATCTGCATCAATGGCGGCATCAATCATGACCACCTCGAAGCCGTCGTTTAGCAGAGGCGCCGCCAGGGCCAGGGTGCATAGTGGCGGCCCAAGCGCCGGTCCATCGTACGGTGGGTAAAACAGAACGACTTTCTTTCTCTTAGTCGTTGCAGGTGCGCGTCTCTTCACGTCTCTGCCTGGAGCTGGCAATATCTGAGTTACAAGGGAAGGTATAGTCATCAACGATTCCACATCCGTGCATTCTTGTTTTCCCACTGTCATACCCGCAGCAGTGTCAAGCGATTGTCACTCCTTTGTCATTTCGGGCAGACATCCATTTCTCCTGTATTGATCGGAGATAGGCTGGTGACAAGTGAAGCATGGAGGCTGGAGTGTCAGGCGTTGTCATTGCGAAAACTGCGTCAGCTCTCTGCACGCAACAGCTGCTATTCGCAGGTCAGCCCGTTCTACTTAGAACGAACAGTCCAAAAATTGCACGTTATGCCGGCGATTTTTTCCCTGAGACGCGAGAATCCGCGACCTATTCAACGTCCTTCCTCGCAACGATCACTCTCCTCGTCGGAGGAGTGGATGAACCTCTCGGTGAAGACGCCCCCTGGTTTCGAGGCAGAGGCCATTTTGCCCTCGCACGATTCACTCGTACAGATTCGTTCTGGTTTAACTTACGTGCCCGAGAAGTCCACGGAATCTTTTCGTCATCTCTCGCCGATGATGAGAAGCGGTGGCATAGGCATATCTTCCCTGCATTGCTGGGAATCCTTTCGGCGGCGATTAATGTCGCTCCCGTGCATGCGGCGTGCCTGGTGCGCGATGGATGCGGAGTTCTTCTGGCGGGACCTTCCGGTGCCGGAAAATCCACACTCACCATTTCTCTCGCCAAGCGCGGATATGCACTCCTCGCGGATGACTGGACCTACCTGTCCGCCGCTGGTACGGGCACGAATGGTTCCGGAATAGAAGCGTGGGGCATCCCCGTGCCAGTAAAACTACTTCCTGATGCATGCGAGTTTTTTCCGGAGCTGTTGGCGCACAGTCCTGAGGTCTCTCTGAACAACGAGATTGCCTATGAAGTCTGTCCGGAAGAATGCTTTGGTGTATCGCGACTCCTGCGTTGTCCCGTGACATCGATTGCGCTGCTTGAACGTTCAGAGAAGCCAGGATGTAGAGTCGCTCCCATCAGTGCAGGAGAAGCGATCGATCACCT
>JBAVYX010000249.1:0-5315 GCA_049588475.1 Silvibacterium sp.
AGATCACCGCATCCGCCGCAAACGCCAGCGGCTCACTTCAAACGACTCTATCGAAACTGCCCCGGGAGATCTGCGTGCAATCTGGCCTCATCTAAACGGGGCAGTTCCGATAGAGACCTAACGTTTCCAAGGCACTTCGACTTGCCCGACGGGCACGCCAGATTGCCATGGCTCACGTCCTTCGTGATCTTAACCACTCACGGATCTTTGACAGATGCTCGGCCACCTTGGCGCTCGGCGTGGAGTAAAGATAGAGAGCCCAAGCCACTACCGCGATGAACAACGGAATCTGCCACCAATGCATACCAGGGATAATATCTCCAGTGGTAACGGGTGCTCGTTAGGAACATTGCCTGGGTCACTGAATTTCCCAAAAGGCGTTTGCGGTAACTTGCCGACGCGATGAACGGCGATCCACGAACTTACTGAAATCCCGGTTTTCACGAACTACGACGGCGACTTCGCATTGCGGACGGTGCCACAGCTGCCGGGTGGCCGACGATCCCACGGTAATTGGCGATTTGCCTTCGGCCGGTCTCGATGAGTGCCAAGGGTTGTAGTTGGTCCGTCATTACTTGGACTGAACTTCGATCGGCTCTCCAAGATCCACCGTCCGTCCCGATTGATTGGCTATTTCCACCGAGCGCCCATGCTTGAGATAAGCTGCGATCACGACCGGTTGAGACCAATCGAGTTCCCAGCCATTGTCGATCGCGAGCACGGTGTACGATCCCGGCACCACGCCTGGCAGATTGAATGTTCCGTCCAGATCGCTTTGGTCACGTCGGAAACAGTCTCGGTGTAATTCCGGATCCTTCGGAACCAGAACCACCATGGCTCCTGCCGCTCCCTTTCCTGCCCGCTTGACCACTCCTTGCACCTGGACACTGCCCTCGATCAGCGTCAGCGAAATCGAAGGCGAAGAACCGCCTGCAACCTTGACCTTTTGATCCTGCACCTGGGCTCCATCCACTGTCATGCGATCAATGGAGTAGGGCTTTCCAAAATTCCACGCCAGCACGTCGTATACGCCCGCTGGGACCTGCTGGAGTTCCGCCTCCCCTTTGGCGTCGACTTGTTGCCAGCCGACCACCTGCCTTCGTCCGGAGCGCAGCGCCACTACACCCCGATGAGGCATATCTCCAGAAAGGTTGACGGATATCTTAACGCTGCTCAGTGCTTCAGCAGTGGAGAGATCGAGTTCCTGGCCTTCTTTGTTGAGGTCGAGATTGCTCATCTGAGCACCAGACCCCTCTCCGTTAAGCCGGACGTTATACTTGCCCGCCGGAATGCCGGTAATCTCCATCACTCCTGGAGAAACCGTACGAAAGCCGGTGCCTTGAACGTAAGTGGTGCGCCCGTCGAAACCAGTCTGCTGAAGTTGCGGAAGTTGGAAGCCGTTCTGCGCATTCTCCGGAACGTGAAACCTCAGAGTCAGTGCTGGCGCCGGGCTCAGGTGGATGTCTGCCGTCACATGGTCATCGCCGCGAATGGGGATAGGCGAAGCATTTTCCGGCTCGGTCTCGTCTCCGTAATAAGTCAACGGGTATGTAACGTCTAGAGATCGATCGACCGAAACCGGCGAAGCACCTGGCTGCTCAAGTTGGGAGTCCGGCTCAAGTTGGGAGTTCGGGTGAACAGCGTACCAAGGTGTGGCGCTGGCGGAGACAAAATACGTACCAGGCACAAGAGGAGTGACTTCGTAATCTCCCTGATCATCCGTCTGGGCCCTACGGATCTGCCCGACCTGTGCGATCCCTGAGCTATGGTCCTCGTAGTAGACGGCGACGGCGGCATGGCGAACGGGCTCACCGGATTCGTCTAAGACCTTTCCGGCGATTATCCCAGCCGGAGGCAATCGCAGGATAAGATGTTCGGTGTCGAAATCAGCGCCGGTCACGATCGCAGTGGAATACTGCTCATGCGAATCGTAGGCGGCGTCTATATATCCTTTCCTTCGTCCTTCCAGTGAATACTTCCCGGCAGTCAGACCCTGAAACAGAAACCTGCCGTCCTCTGAGGTGATCATGATCCGAACGTTCTTCCGATTCTTCACATCGATTACTGCAACTGCCACACGCTCCAGCGGGTGTCCATCAGATTTGCTTACCACCGTGCCCGCTATCCGATATTCACCGGCAGCTGACGGTTGCGAAGTCGCAGTCGTCTGGCACGATACAAAAGCCGGTACTTGAAAGATACAGAGAGCCGCGATCGTCCAAAGCGAGTTGGTCGAATATGAGCAACGGGGCATGATCTATTCACTGCTGGAGATGATCTGCAACTCCAGCTTCTCTTTCTGACCGGCGGCCAATTGTATCTTCTGACCTTTGGGCTCGTAGATGCGCATGGCCTCAATATCGTCGTAGGGCAGATTCATCGGCTTCCTGAATGCCAACACCAGGTAATTCCCCGGCGCTATATTCTTCGCATTGAACTTGCCTTCGGCATATGCCACGATCTGTTGATATTGTCCCGTTCCGTCGGGCTGAGGAACGAAATAAATGTAAGCGGACGGTCGCGAGAAACGAGAGTAGCCGGGCTTTGCGGCCGCATCGGGCACAGTGCTGAAATTGGTCAGCATACCGTCGATTTCGGCAAAATCATCGCGCAGGGTTATATCAATCGTGGGACTGCTTCCAGCCGACACAGCTAAAGGCTCGTGCAGCAGATCCACTCCGCCAGCAGTTGCCGAGGCTGCGTAACCCCGGGCCGAACTGACTCGCAACCGATAGCGGCCCGGCGCTACATCTTCAATCACCAGCTCGTCATCCGGTTTAGTAGGAGGACGAATGGATCGTCCTGCCTGCAAAACCAAATCACCAACAGGATCGAGGCTGGCCTGCAAGTAAAGCCGTGGTCCATGGAGTTCGAAGGTATGCTTTCCGTCGCTCCACGTTCCCGTCTCGTTCCATTCCTTTGAAAGGAAGTCTTCATTCACGTTCAAACGAACCCAACTGTGCGGAGAAAGCACCATTTTGGGACCTTCGACCGGCGCACCCGATACCGTAATGTTTACTGTTCCAGTCGCTGCGTTCGGCCCATACGTTTCCGTCAATACGAGATAAGTCCCATTGGGAAGAAGTCCTTCAATCCTCTGTTTCTCGGGGTTGTAACCAAGCGAATACCCGGGACTGTCATGTCCTTGGACGGATACCGCGATGGCAGCGTTCTCAATATCATCCGCTACCGGAATTCGTACCTGATAATAAGGCTGGCGCACGAGAAGGAGAGCAGCCTCAAAAGTCTGTCCGGCCTTTAACTGAATGGGTGAAGCGGAAGTAAGGTCCGGCGCACCAGGGAAATAAACCGGAGGAAATCCGTAAGGCTGACGACCTGGAAGCAGGGCGGATGGGTCCGTGTCCATCAACTCGTGGGTCACAAGCTTGTACTCTCCGGGCAGGAGTTCGGCGAAGCGGAACTCGCCCTTCGAGTTTGCTCGCACCGCGAGACTCCTTACCCAGCGGAATGTTCCGTTCTGCACTTGCCGCGAGAAGAGGTCTATGTCGATTCCAAATGCGGCGTCGGATGATGGCAGTGAGACTCGTCCTTTGATCAGACCCTCAGGTATCAGAGCGATGGTAGGCTCTCCGCCTAAAGTCATCTCCACTCCCTGTGCTTCGTCAGGGTCGCTCAGAAATCCGGGCTTCCGTGCCTGCACGCAACAAAACGTGAATTGAGGGTGGCTTTGTCCCGCAACCCCCGAGGCATTGGCTTCGTCGGTAATCGTCTTGGGTAGTGGATAGTCGAAGTGCCCATCGCCATCGGTCCATGTCGCAAAACGATTGTCCTGCGAGTAAACCAATGCGTGACCGATCGGCTCACGTGTCGACCCATTGATTACGGTCCCGCGAATACTACTCGGACGCTGATGAAACTGCAGATCTTGTGCTACGACACGAACCGCGAACACGGATCCCGTCGCCAGGAGGAAAAGCAGGACCGCAGCGGCTCGGTGACTTGGCCGATCAGCAGGCGTGTGCCGGATACTGCGCTCGTCTTGGCGGCCATGAACACTTCGCCCGGAGGGCACACCTGTCCCGTCGCTTTTGGCGGAATGCACCAATGTAGTGTGATCCATTGCATCCCGATTTGACTGCCATTCCCGCGTCCAGTCAATCCAACAATTTTGGCTTTTGGGAGGAGACGAGGCCGCGGGCGCATGATCAGTACGGATCGAGACCATCTGACGGCGAAATTTCAGCGTCGATGTCGGATTGAGGCGTTTGCCGACCACCGGAAGGTGGCGAGACTAATCGAATGATGAGCAACGCCGGAGCGATCTTGTTGCACCTGTGAAGTCAGCTTTTGAGTAAATTGCTCTGGGATACGCGACAGCCGGCAAGTTACCGGGACTCCGTTTTTCATCAACTTCATTCGCCCTTCCGCAGAGCGTAAGCTTTATGAGATGTAGCTTCTGTTTGGAAACGGTTCAGCAATGAGAATGTTGATGCCAGAACAAACGACCTTTCGACGCCTTTATTTTGCCCCTCTTTTCATTCTGGTCTTCGCATTTAGTTCTTCATGCGCTACAGCACAATCGGCTGAAGAGTTGATGGGCGTCAAGAAGGCCATTGTTCGGTGGCACAGGGCACTATTGATGGCAGGACCTTTGCATGTCAGGTTTGGGACAATGATGCCGAGAAATTCTCTAATCCGGTTGAGATAGAAATCTATCGAAACCACAAACGGATAGCAACTATAGAACCGGGCGGCCCCATTCGCGAGTGGCATTTCTGGAAAGGCGGAAATCAGATTGCCATTCACTTCGGAACCCAGGATACACTTGGGACCTACACTTTGTACGACACAGGGTCTGGAATCCAAGTGGATCGGCTGAGCCCTGTGACAGATCCTGGTCACCTGCCGAAGTGGGCCAAAGGCCAGGGGGAGCTGAACGATGAATCTGTGACCGAAACGGCCGCATTTTCACAACAGCGGGTATTGTGGATTGCGAAGGTTCTTAAGCAGATCGACTCGATCCATCCCGGGATAGCCCGCAAAGATCTTCTGCTGATTTTCAGGATGGACGGCGGGTTTTCTATGAGGACGCAGAGCACCTATGTCTACAAGGACTGTCCATATATCAAAGTAGACGTAGTCTTTTCTCCGATAGGTCCAATGGAAGACGACGATGATCGAGTGCTGAGCATCTCGCGCCCCTACCTCGCCTTTCCCGCGAGGGATTAGAGCAGTGCCTCAAAAGTCACGTTTGCGGTAACTTGCGGCCGAAGTGGGCAGCCGCCAACGAAGTTGCTCAAAACCCCGGCGGTCTCAACCGGTCGGTGCAACACCATCTGATATGAATTCATTTT
>JBAVYX010000250.1:0-4796 GCA_049588475.1 Silvibacterium sp.
CGGCAGGCTGTCTTTGATCCGTGCGTATTGTTCCTCGGTAATTTCCATCTATATCGACTTACACGAGTTAGATTGAAATAGTGTTAACACGCCCTAGTTCGTCGAGATCGATGTCAGTACGTGAAAGTCTAAGCGCGTCAGCCTTCGCTTCAGCAACATCGAGCGAAGTATTCAGGAACTCTGATAATCGATCCAGTTCATCGATGGCTGAGACGATCGGCTCACTCTGCTCTACTTTTAGATCTCCAGACAGGACAACTTCCAGCTTTCCTCTGATCGCTGTTAGCGGGCTACGAAGATCATGCGCAAGGGACTCTGTAATAGTGTGCAATTGGTGCATCGAGCTTTCTATCCGATCCAGCATGCGGTTGAGCGTCAGAGCCAAGTGTCCTACTTCATCGCTCCGTTTGCTGGTTGGAACCCTCCTACTCAAATCAGATTGCCCAATCCGGGATGCAGCTTCGGTGATCTCACGAACATGGCCTAGCATGCGTCTGGTCACGAAGAACACAATCGCGGAACCGAACAGCACGATGAGCAGCCAGAGGCAGAAAAAACGGAAGCGGAGGTTTTTCAGCACACGCAATTCATCTCGCTCCGATAGTCCGAGATAGATATGACTCCCATCCTCTAGTCGCACAGATGCTACCCGAAACGGTTGATTGAAGCCTTTGACATTCAAGTCGTAGGGAACGTCGGAAATTAACTTGCGCGCGCGAATCGCAGCTAAGTTTGGCATCCCGTCACCGGCGCCAACCCAAAGTTTCAGAGTCCCGTCATCCTCAGCCTGAAGGAAGAAGACTGCGTCGTTCTCATTGCTGTTGGAGCGCAATTTGTTCGGGACCTCTCTACTTGCAAGTTCTGCGACTTCTCTCACTACCCGACCGTAGAGTCGGTCCTTTGGCGTTCGCCCAGCCACATCACCGAGGACTGCCACCTCTCCAGTGAGCCACGCGTCGCTCCGACGCTGAATGTCGTTCGCTACGAAGCGATGAAGCATGACAAAAACCAGCATTGTTCCAATGGCAAATGCAAGCGTTGCCCACAGAGAGATACGCCATGCGGCGCTCCGCATGACCGGATTAGCGGTCTTTGAGGACATAGCCAATACCTCGTAAGGTTTTGATCAGCGGCTCACGGCCTTCTGTATCCACCTTGCCGCGCAGGCGGTAGACATGTACATCAACAACATTGGTGTTAGGTTGAATTCGCATCCCCCACACTTCGGAGAGAAGCATCGATCGAGTAATAACACGCCCAGCGTGTCGACATAGATACGCCAGAAGCACGAATTCTTGCGGACTCAGATTTAAAACCTCTCCACCGCGAGACGCTCTACGACTGATGAAATCCAGCTCTAGGTCCAGTACGCGGAAGCGGGTCGCCTCCTCACTCGTAGCAAGATTACGCCGCAAGAGGTTACGCAATCTTGCTAGTAATTCTGCGACTGCGAAAGGTTTTATCAGGTAATCGTCACCACCTTGTTCCAGACCTTTGACCCTATCGTCGACCGATCTTCTGGCTGAAAGTATCAATACGGGGCTGCTAATGCCAGAGCGTCGAAGCTGAAGAATCAGGTCAATGCCATCTTGATCCGGAAGTCCAAGGTCGACGATCAGAACGTCATATTTCTTTCCAGACGCGAGTTGGATGGCGGATCGCCCATCCTTGGCGGCATCCACCTCGTAACCCGCATCGGCAAGGGGTTGCTTTAAGAAATCCTGAATCTCGGCTTCATCCTCGACCAGCAGAAGTCGCATAAATCATCGTAAGACAGTTTGATTCATGAGTTGCATACTCCAAGAAGCGGCAAGATGACGATTGTGTCATCTGCGTCTGCCTTCAGCAATGAACGAGTCGGGAAACGCTATACAAAGACCAGGATAGCCGGAATAAGGACTCCTGCCGCGAGGGTGAGCAGAACGATCGATTTCCGGCGCGCATACTTCCAACCCGTTATGAGGCCCGTTCATGTCGATACGCAAGTGCAAATGCCGTGGCGGCAAAGAATATCTTCACGGCAAGCGAGTTGGGTGGTGGCGTGCCCGGAGATGCTTGCGTTGGCTTTGGGGTCTCAAGTTTTGGACCATCTGGTTTTGCTTCATCAGACTTGACCGAATTGGGTGGAGCAACTTTTCGTGGAGGAGGTAAAGCGTCCCCTTCTTATGCAATTGTGAGAGATGCACGAGGGTGTTGGGAGGTACGTAGGAACTGCCATGAGCGCTCTCGTGCAGCCCCATCTGTAAACCACCTTTGATCGCGAAAAGAGAATCATCGGCGAGAAGAACAGTCCAATGTAGCGGTGTATCAGGCGGACAGATTTGAGTGATGCTGCGGATGTCATCTCGGAGTATTGACCGCGCAAATTTTAGGCGTTGGCGCAGTGCTGAATGCCGATTCCGAAGAACACCCGTAGTCGCGACTCTTGCTTTGCTGTTCCGTAACTTAGCAAGTGGACGTACGAAATTCAGGGGCCGCTCCGGTGATTGCGTCCCCCATGAACAAATCGTCATCCTATTCCAGTGCTGCAAAGTGCTATTAATAGAACAAGGGTCTCGTCTCAACGAGTGGCCGTTGTATTGAGAATACGGAGCTTGTTCTCTCAAGCAGTCGACTGTTGCCGGATCGTCGTCGCTTCGCAGTCCAGCTTCTCCAAGACACACGCGACATCTAATCCCTATATCCGGGCTGAAGGGCCTATTGTGTATGACTACGGCTTATTTGAACCGCATCGCTACTGCCGTACCAGAGTACGATGTGCATGACGACTTCATCATCTTCGCAGAGAAGATGCTTGTCGACCCGCGGCTGCGCACGATTTTCCGCCGCATGGCGAGCCGCGCCGATATCGCGCATCGCTACTCATTCCTCAACCCGCAGAAGGGCCGCGGCCAATCTTCGTCGTATAACGCGAATGAGTTTTATCAGTTGGGCAACTTTCCCACCACGTCGAGACGTATGAAGTTATTTGAGCAGAGCGCTCCGGTGTTGATGAGGAATGCCGTGGACCGACTCGCGCTGAGCCCGAAAGAACTCTCCGGTATTACGCACGTGTTGGTGACCTGTTGCACGGGACTCTATGCGCCAGGGCTGGACTTCGAGATCGTCGACCACCTCGGGCTTTCAGCGGGCGTGGAGCGGACGATGGTTGGATTCATGGGATGCTATGCCGCGATCAATGCGCTGAAACTGGCGCGCCACATTCTGCGCTCGGATCCGAAGGCGGGTGTTCTGATGGTCAACCTGGAGCTATGCACGCTGCACTTTCAGGAGACCCAGGAACTGGAGCAGATCCTTTCCTTCCTGGTGTTTTCCGATGGTGCGGCCGCGAGTCTGATTACCGCGCGCGAGCAGGGCTTTGCACTCGACAGCTTCAAGGTGGTGACGGTGCCCGAGACGAGGGAGCTGATTACGTGGAAGATCCGTGAGCTGGGATTCGACATGTTACTCTCCGGGCAGGTCCCGGCGGAGTTGAGCCTTGCGCTGCATGAGAGCGAGCTGATGGCCGCGCGCGATGGTATCGACCTTTGGGCGGTGCACCCCGGCGGACGGTCCGTTCTGGATGCGGTGGAGAAGGGACTGGAGCTGCCGCCCGATGCGCTAGCGGAATCGCGTGAGGTACTGTCGTGCTTCGGTAACATGTCGTCGGCGACGGTGATGTTTGTGTTGGAGCGGATGATGCAGCAGGCGCGGCGGGGGCAGCGTGGGTGTGCGATGGCGTTTGGGCCGGGACTGACAGCGGAGACGATGCGCTTCCATGTGGTCTAGTGCAGAGATCGATTTCAGTCGGCGGGCCTCTCCGCGTGATTTGCCCGAGCTGATGGACGGTGACTGTAGTTATGAGGATTTCCGTGACTGCCTGCGCAGTCTGGGAACAGTCAATCGCTGGCTGCTGGGTTATCGGCCGACTCTGGCTTGGCTGGAGCAATTGCCCCATAAATTACGCGATCCGATACACATCGTCGATGTGGGCAGTGGCGGCGGCGATTTACTGCGACAGATTGCAGGCTGGGCACGGAGACGGGCCATAGCTGTGCAGTTAACGGGGATCGACCTGAATCCTTATGCTGCGCGTGCCGCAACGGAGTCGACGCCGAAGGAACTCAGAATCACGTGGGTGACCGGCGATGCTATGGTGTATCGACCGGAGAAGCCGATCGATATTGTCGTTAGTTCGCTGCTGGCACATCATCTGGAGGACGAGGAGATCGTCGCGCTGCTGAGGTGGATGGAAGCGACCGTGACGGTAGGTTGGTTTATCAATGATTTAGAGCGGTCGGAGTGGAGTAGTCGGATGTTTGGGTGGGTGCGTTGGCACCGGCTTGTCCGGCATGATGGGCCGGTGTCGTTCCGGCGAGCCTTCCGGAAAGAGGATTGGGTACGCCTGCTGGCTGCGGCCGAGATCCCGCAAGAGGTGGTGACGGTGAAGCATTGGCGTCCGGGACGCCTGTGCGTGGGGCGGTGGAAGTGAGGTCGGTTATTCTGAAGCGTCTCGTTAGACTAAGAGATATGAAGCCTCTCGCCGCCGTCGCTCTCATGGCGCACCTCATCGCTTCTAACCATCTGAGAAGCGAATAATGCCGATTTCTACTTTACTAGCGCCCAGCTCCTCAAGTTCCAGATTCAAGACTATTCTCTGGGTCTCGCTTGGCCTCACCGTACTCTTCGTCTTCATTACCTCAGAGCTGCTCCTCATCACCGACTATCCGATGTACCACACTTATCGTCTGCAGGTCATTGCCGACCGCCATCTCCTCATCCCGCATACACTCGCCGGAATCTTCGCTCTTTTGATC
>JBAVYX010000251.1:0-4723 GCA_049588475.1 Silvibacterium sp.
ATGGTCAGCCGGTGAGCATCATCGGCATCGCGCCGCCCGGCTTCTACAGCGAGCGCCTCAGCCCCACGCCGCCCGCCTTCTGGCTTCCCATCCATCTGTTGCCAACGATCAGGCCAATCGACGCTAACCTGCTGGAGCGCGGCGAGGAGTGGCTCAACCTCATCGGGCGCATCGCGCCCGGTGCAAAGCCGGCGCCCATTCAGGCGCGGATGCAGGTCGAGCTCCAGCAATATTTGAAAAGCCCGTTGGCCGATCTCCCCGCTCCCGAGCGGCCACTCATTCCGAAGCAGTACCTCCGTCTCTCGCCCGGCGGCGGCGGTGTGCAGCGCATGCAGGACCAGTACAAAGACGACCTGCATCTGCTGATGTGGATCGCCAGCTTCGTTCTGCTCATCGCCTGCGCCAATCTCGCCAACCTCATGCTCGCGCGCGCGGTCACGCAGCGCCAGCAGATCGCCCTGCGCACCGCCCTCGGCGCTCCGCGCAGCCGGCTTGTGCTGCGCGCCTTCGTCGAATGTGTCCTGCTCGCCTTGCTTGGGGGCGTCACCGGCATCCTCGTCGCCTGGGGCGGAGCAAGGCTCATTCTCCGTCTCGCTTTCCAACATGACCCGGTCAGCATCAGCGTAAGCCCCTCACCGGTGGTCATGGCATTTGCGTTTGCCGCGTCGCTGCTCACGGGCCTTCTCTTCGGTGTTGCGCCTTCATGGCTCGCCGCGCACACCGATCCCATCGAAGCCCTGCGCGGGGCCAACCGCTCTACCGGACGCCACACCACACTCGCGCAAAAAGCATTAGTCGTCGCTCAGGCAGCCGTGTCCGTAGTCCTGCTCTGCGCCGCAGGCTTACTCATCCTCAGCCTGCAGAAGCTCGAGCACCAGCACTTCGGCTTCGACACTTCGCACCGTACCGTCGTCCAGATCAATGCCCAGACCGCGGGCCTGCAGCCGGACCAACTCGATAGCTTCTATCGTCACCTCGATGAATCGCTCTCTTCCATCCCCGGCGTCTCCCATGTCGCATGGTCGGGGTGGAGCCCAATGGATGGCAACAATCGCAGTGAAGATGTCTACATCGAAGGCCAGCCCACGCCACCGCCGGGTTCGAATGTGAATCTGGCCTCGTGGGTGCGCGTCAGCCCCGGCTATTTCACAACCATCGGAACAAAACTGATGGCGGGCCGAGTGTTTTCCGACAGCGACAATCGCACCGCCCCGAACGTGGCGATCGTTGATGAGACCTTCGTCAAAAAGTATCTACACGGCCAGAACCCGATCGGCTCGCACTTCGGCGACTGGGATGCATCGACCGCTGGAATGTACACCATCGTCGGCGTCGTCGAGAATGCGCAGTACTGGCCTCCGAATGATCCGCAGGAGATGGGCCACCCGATGTACTTCCTCCCGGCGTGGCAGTGGCCGCAGGTGCCCGCGTCCACCCCGGATGCGTCGCTGTATGCGGAGTTCCTGACGGCTACGCACTACATGAGCTCGCTGGAAATTGAGACCAGGGGCCGAGTACCGGACCTCGAAGGACACGTGCGCACCGCGCTCCAGCAGATCGACCCTAATCTTATGATCACGCGCTCCCAGAGCTTCGCCCAGCAGGTGAACCTCGGCTTCAGCCAGCAGCAGATGATCGTCCAGCTGACCTCGCTCTTCGGATTGGTCGCCCTCGCCCTGGCCGCCATCGGGCTCTACGGCGTCACCGCTTACGCGGTCGCGCAGCGCACCAGCGAGATCGGGATTCGGATGGCGCTCGGCGCCAACCGCGTCCACGTGCAAAAGATGGTGTTGCGCGGCGCATTTCTACAGGTCGGCCTCGGCCTGCTCATCGGCATTCCCGCAGCCATCGCCGCCGGCCATCTCATGGTCGCCGAGCTGTACGGGGTCAAAGAATGGAACCCACTCGTCCTCGGAACCACGACCTTCGTTCTGGGAGCTGTCGCCCTGCTCGCGGCGGCACTCCCTGCGCGGCGAGCGGCAGGTGTGGAGCCGATGGAAGCGCTTCGCGGGGAGTGAGCTGGGACACCGATTGTGCATGTACACTGGGACTGGTGAGGCGATTACCGTCACCCATAGAGACTACAAGTCAACTCACTCCTTGAGGCGCGAACGCTCCCATTCGAGTTCCGAGCCACTTGTCCGTATGGTCGGCAATCCGGAACTTTCACGGCCCGCGACCGGCGAGGGCGAAACTACTGGCATGGTGCTTCGTTGTAGGGTGAGGCAACTCCTCTGGGTACAAACCCAGTTCTTCTGCGAGTTGTTCAGCTTCTAGGCAACGGTGAGGAACGCCGATGTACATATAGTAATCCCATCCGAAGTGAACAAATCCGCCTTGACCTTTCAATCGGCACCAGAAAGCTCCCCTGAGGATTCGCCGAATCAAATCGCCGACTTGCTCTACGGGAAGAACTGAGCCTTCACCAAACTCCAGCGCAAGTCCCTTGTGGTTTTCTAGTCCACCACTGTCAGTGAACTCACTCCGCCCTCTCGAAGGAACGCGAGGGCCGAGTCGAGGTAGGCTTGTTCTACACGTCGATATTCGTCCATCGGTCAGGACCACGCCAGCAAATGCACGGCCAATATCTGTAACCGAGGTCCATTCCTGCTTGGTGTACGCACCCCTAGCGTCACGCGAAGCGCGATCGTATTTTGTGACACGGTATTCGATCATGACGTGCTGTGTTTCTACTCAATATTTCTCACAGCCTTCTGCCTCCAAGCAAGCCCGTTTAAAAACCCTTGAAGATGCTTGGTAGGGTTTGATTTCTCTATCACCGGCAATACGGAACTTACTCGCTCCGGCCAGACTGCGGAGCGGTTTCCCTGACAACCTCCAAGCTGTAAGGGAAGGTTGCAGACCATTCAGGAGTTAAGACTTTTCCTCGTGCCGTTCGGCGGCGTCCGGAGAAGTCTGCCGCAGTTCCAACGTCGGGACAGTTAAGAGGACGGTATCCGATACTGACTGAACCATTCGGACAGGTAACTCAAACGTGGCGGCGCGGAGCAGGCCCCGGGTTGCACCGAGCTGCTCGGCGGCCGACTTACTCAATTTGATCTGGAGCGCGACGACGGTCCATGTGGAGGTGTCGATAAACAGTGCAGCCATTTCGCCGATCGCCTGTCCGTCAGCCGCAATTACTGTTCGTCCTCGCAACTGTTCATCAGAAATTTGCATCGTCGAACCGCCTATATGAGCAGTTAATACCTAAACTCACCCACCTGAGCAATGCACCGAGTGTACACCTCTCCTTGTTAAGGCTCGATGTGTCTTGACGTCTGTATTACCGGCAATACAGGAATAACGGGAAGTCGGGAGCGAAATTCGAGGCGAAGATGAAAACGCGGGGAGAACGCCGTGAAGTGCGGAAGAACGCGCTTTGCTTGCAGGAAGATGAATTCGGTGATCTATCGATGATAGGAGACACCCGTCCTGTGCCAGATGGCCCCGGAGCGTGCCTCATTTAATCGGTGCGAGCTAAAACCTGCCGAAGCAGCAACTTTTAGCACCTCAATTTTTCTTGCCCGCCCTGCACCGTTTTTAGTTTCCGGATACATCATCGCCATGGCCATGGCCTGCTGACCTTTGGTGAGGGTTTCGGCGCATCAGGTTCACCGACGCGATGTACGACATCGGCGGCGACCCGGAAGATCTAGCCGACGGGGGGCAGATCACTGTCCCGTCGCGAGCACCTTCTTCGCTGTCTCAATGAATAGGGAAGTAATTCGCAAATCATTGGCGCATTCTTGGCAACCCAAGAAATGGTCCGCAAATTCCTTCTGCTTCTCAGCAGAAAACTCATCAAGTAGATATTGCTCCACCGCTAGGCTTTGAACTGCCTCAACATGATCCATCGACTTCATCCTGTCCACAATCCTTGCGAAAAAACAACCTACATTAGGCGTACATCGTAGACCCGAAAACAACCAAAACGATCCTAAACCATCGCTCACTATTGCGAACATCGCAAATTTTAAACTCTGCAACGGTATCGATCATCTTAATGGCGAACGAAAGATTGTTGGAAATTCCCGGAATTTTCGGGAGCACTCTCGCGGAAGAGCAGCGACCGGGACTAGAGAGATGTACAACAATGGAGGAAGAGACACCCGTCCTGTCGCCGCCACCAGCGCCAGAGCCGGGTGCTTTCGTTCAGCATGGAGCCGAAACGTCCGTCTTACCGGCAATGCGGAAGTTTCGGTGAGCCGGGTCGAAATATCAGTATTGCTGACAAACCGACTCGAACACGGAGTTTGAGAAGGGTACAGTTGTAGATTTTCCTAACTGTTATCACAGTTCCAAAGGTGTGTCGGTCGGATCGGCGAATTCGGCTTCGAGAAGTTGACGGATTCTATTCAATGCCTCGGCCCGTCCGTGGCCTTCATTTTCGTACGCCTTAGCCACGTGGCGTGCAACGTCTGCGAGAAGCAGGCCCCAAGCTCCCGGATCATTCCACGTTGTCCTGAGGGTTAGTTGTTGGGCTGGCCGGGAACGGCCCACACCCTAAGAACCTCGACAGCTTGAGAACTAGATGTCGCAGCCGGAGGCAGCTCTAGTTCTTGCAACAAAGAGGCGAGGTGGTCATCTTGAAGGGGCGAGCTGCTACACAGAGAAATCCGAATGAGGTGTTGCTTGGTTCTGACTCACTTCGCTAGGGGACAAGCAGAATCGGGGAATTGGTTTAGTTTGAGCGCTCCTCAATAGCGCGCTCTGCATTTAC
>JBAVYX010000252.1:0-10378 GCA_049588475.1 Silvibacterium sp.
ACCTCATCCGGCTACCGAAACTGATAGCTCAACCACCTGCAAGGCTCAGGGAACACTGCGCCTGAACAAAGGGTGCAAGCCTCGGGGATGATTCCTGAGGCTCGCGAACCCCTATAAACACCAGCCAGAACCGCATTTCAAACAGATCTCGAACGGGAAGAAACAAAAATCGCCAGGAAACACGCCGCAATCAGGCGAATTTCAACGAGTTCCTAGAAGTCGTATGTGCATAAATTTCCAATAGGGGAAGAAAAGGCTTACATCGAAAAACCCGCTGTCACAGGAAAAGTTACCCACAACGGGAAATTCAGAGCTACCCCAGCTACAAAAGTGGGCAAAACCCAATAACGACGGGTTTTTCACGCGGTAGCTCTGAGGGTAGCTCTAGAGTAAGCGTATGACCAACACACCTGTTCGCGGAGGTGGGTCTGTGTTGAAGTAGCTCGACCGCCGATCTGACCGCAGACTCTCGTTCCGAGAAGTTTTTCTTTTTCGTGAGGGAAATCGTTCCGTTTTTACGCCTTGTTAATTAGAGGCGCAAATATTCCAGCCTCCATAAAGATCACCATCACGCGAGGGCGCCTTGGAACTCGTTATCTGTGGGCCGTCAACCGGGGGAACGGGAGTCGCGTCAAGGCACACTAGCCGCGTGTGATGAGAGCGTGAAGTTAAGAATTCAGAGATTCGGGAGTTAACCATGAAGACCTACGCTGCAGTTGCGATCGTTCTGATGATATTGGCGATGGAGCGTGCCGCCCAAGCGCAAACTTGCTGGTCGGATGTCAAGTCCTGGACGGGGAACTACGATTTGACCGGGGAAGCCCCCTCGGGAGCGTGTGTTAATCCGCAGAACACATGCATGACGCAAGACCATTCATCCGCCAATGTGAGCATGACTCCGACCGGCCCTGCCGCGTGCGGAGGACCGGCGGGATGGGAGGGCCCTGATTCAAACCTCTCGGTTTCCTTTAACGATACACAAAAGGATCCTTGTGGGAATGGGGGAGAGTCGTTTGACGCGGCGACGGGGGAGACTCCTGTGATCTCCGGGTCCGGCCTAAAAGTCAACCCCTCAAACGGCACTTACCAATATGAAGGGTCTGCCATCGGGAGTGGGACATTCACGTCCATAAACTGTAACGGTCAACAGAGCACGTCTCCCCTCCCTGGGTGGCCATTGTATCCCGCCGCCAATTGGCCACAAACTTTTACACTCCCAAGTTCGCCCCAAACGCTCAGCCCGGATACAGCTCAGCAGAGCTTCGATGCAGAGTCAGTCATAGGCCAGAAAGCGTCATGGAAGATCCTCTTCACGCTCAAACCCAATTACAATCCGGATGGCGGCTGCAGGCAGGACGGCGGCCAGAACAATCCGGAGAACTCCAGTATTGGCTGTCAGACCCAGAGCCTGGGAGAAGATGTGCCAGTTGCGGGAACTGGATTCAAGCTACACTACGAGGGCAGCCGGGCTCCCGGAGCTGGCGCCGGCCCCATCGCGAGCGCCGACGCGGCGATGATCGGCGGCTGGACGCTAACCGTCCATCATGCTTATGACGCTGCCACGAATACTCTTTTCCTGGGCGACGGCAGCCAGCGCAACGGATATCAGCTCGGTACTCCAGTCATCGTCAGCAGCAATTTTCTGCGTACCTCCAAAGACGGCAGCCAAGTTTACGTCTTTAACGCATCCAACGGGCAGCACCTAAAAACCCTGCGGCCGCTGACCGGTGCTTTGGTGTATCAGTTCGGTTACGACACGGCAGAAAAGTTAGTCACGGTGACCGATGCGACCGGCAATGTGACCACGATCCATCGTAACGCCTTAGAGCAGCCCATCTCTATCATTTCTCCCTATGGACAAACGACAACGCTGGCCGTAGATAGCAACGGGTTCCTGAGCGAGGTCACTGATCCGCTGGGCAAGTCAGCCAAGTTCGTCAACACGAGCGCGGGTCTGCTCACGTCCCGCACGGACGAGAACGGAAACATCTTTACCTACACCTACGACGACGACGGCCGCTTGAGCAAAGATGCTGACTCGCTCGGCGGCTACACGCAGCTGGCCCGTACCAACGCTACTTCAGGATTCGGCTGGACAGTAGGCGAAACCACCTCGATGGGCCGAACCAGCAGCTATGAAGACACGCTCACCTTACCGTGGATCCAGGACGGTACTAAGCCAATGTCCGAGCAGAATACCAATATTTGGCCTGACGGTCTGCATGCCACCTCCAGCAAGAAGTTGGAGAACGGCCAGCTTTCTGAAGTTTTCGACCTGCCGGATGGCACCTCGCATAGCGCCACCTCGGGACCTGATCCGGTTTGGGGACTCCAGGTTCCCGTGAACACCAGCGAAACCCTCACTCAGGGCGGCCTGACAATGAATGTCACCGGCAGCCGTTCGACTGATCTAGGCATGGCTGGCAACCCGTTCAGCGTGAGCTCCAAAACGGATACGCAAACCATCAACGATCGCACCTACACGTCCACGTTCACCGCGTCCGATCGCACCTATGTGAACAAAACCCCGGTTGGGCGAATCATAACCGTTGGCCTTGATTCGTTGGAGCGTGTGGCCAGCACTCAGCTGGGAGAACTAGCTGGTACGGATTTCACCTACGACAGCCGGGGACGACTCGCCATGGCGATCCAAGGCCCGCGTAAAACCACGTTCAGCTACAACTCCGATGGTTTCTTGGCCAGTGTTACAGACCCCCTACAGCATACAACCGACATCACTTACGATGCCGATGGGCATCTGTCAACGACAAAGCTCCCGGATGGCCGCATCATCACTTATGCCTACGACGCCAACGGCAATCTTACGTCGGTGACGCCGCCTGGCAAGCCGGCGCATGATTTTGCTTACAACGCTGTCGATCTGCTCTCGTCTTACACTCCTCCCACGATTTCTGGAACAGGAGGGACCAGCTATGGCTACAATCTGGACCGGAATTTGACGAAAATCACTCGGCCGGATGGCAAGCTGATCTCTTTTGACTACGATACAGCGGGGCGGTTGAGCTCCGTCGTTACCCCTTCTGAAACGATCGACTACACCAACAGCGCGACGACCGGAAATTTGACGTCAGCCTCGATCACCAGCGGGGAGGGGCTCACCTATGCCTATGACGGCCCTCTGCTAACCTCGACAAAATGGACCGGAACCGTGAATGGCACCGTCGGTCTCGGCTACAACGATAATTTCTGGATTACGTCAGAAGACATCAACGGCGCGAATACCATCGCCTTTACCTATGATAACGATGGGCTGGTGACCAAAGCCGGAGCGCTCACGCTTACGAGCAATGCACAAAATGGATTGCTTACAGACACGACGCTTGGTTCCACCACAGACGCTCGCACGTACAACAGCTTCGGAGAGCTCACCGGTTACACCGCCTCCCACGCTGGCACGGCTCTCTATAGCGTCGCCTACACGCGCGACGCCGACAGCCGCATCAGCAGCAAGGAGGAAACCATCAGCGGCAAGACCAATACCTACGCTTACTCCTACGATCTCGCCGGTCGCCTCATCGGAGTCAGCGAGAACGGAACCTCCATCTCCAGCTACAGCTATGACACGAACTCGAACCGGCTGAAGGCGGTGACCTCGTCGGGAACGAAGGATGCTACCTATGATGTCCAGGACCGGCTGCTCACCTACGGCTCCGCGATATACGCCTACACGGCCAATGGAGAATTGGCCAGCCAGACCGTGGGAACACAAAAAACCACATACCAGTATGACGTGTTAGGGAATCTGACCAACGTGACCCTGCCGACCGGCAAAGCGATTACCTACGTGGTTGACGCAGAGAATCGGCGCATCGGCAAGAAAGTCAGCGGATCGTTAGTGGAAGGTTTTCTCTATGACGGCAACAGAATCGTCGCACAGCTCAATGCCAGCAACGCCATCGTGAGCCAGTTTGTCTACGCCAGCGGCAGCGCGTCCCCCGACTACATGATCAGCGGCGGCGTGACCTATCGCATTTTCCCCGACCAGCTCGGCAGCCCGCGTTTTGTTGTCAACACGTCAACCGGAGCCATCGCCGAACAGATTACGTACGACGAATTCGGCAACGTGAACAGCGATACGAATCCGGGCTTTCAGCCCTTCGGCTTTGCCGGAGGATTGTATGACGGCGACACGAAGTTATTACGTTTCGGAGCGCGCGACTACAACCCGAGTGTCGGCCGATGGACTGCCAAAGATCGCATTCGATTTAACGGGGGCGACACCAATCTGTACGGATACGCTGCAGGTGACCCGATAAACCAATTCGATCCGACAGGTCTCGGTTCGATAACCATCAACTTCTATTCGGGCATCGGGGGCGGAATCACGATTGCGTATGCCGATGGCCACTTATCTGCAGGATTCGAGATTGGCGTGGGGAAAGGCATAGGCATAGAGGTGAACCCTAATACGGCCCCGTTCCAAGGGGACATGCTAACGGATTCGCAGGCTACGTTGTTTCTCCAAAGTAGCGCAAGGTTCGGTGTCTGTCGGTTCAAGGCTGGAGTTCAGTCCAAGGAACGAGACAATGACGGTCAATTTGGCGCGCCGGAGGGGGTTGGCCAGGTCTGTGTTGGTCCCTTTTGCACCGGAACTAGCGGAGATAGTGTGCGGATTCCTACATCCACGTCCCCTGAAGAGGGGGTCGGTATTCAGGGCAAAGGGGGCGTCCAGGTTGTTTTCCCGGTATTCTGACCCGATGCCCGCCGGGGGCTGGCCCACCATTGCGCTGCCACAAATGAGGCTACCCCACCAAGCCGGTCCTGCTTGGGTGGCAAACGGCGCCCTGATGCAGCAGGTCGAACCCTGAAACGACCTGGCTTTGTTGGTGCGAGTAAGAAACGGGGCCAGACATTAAACGTTCACAACGGGCCCGTGCTGCTCCCTTGCGCGAGCGCCGCCTCGCACCGGCGCAAGTTCTTTGTAACTGTTTCGGGATCTTCCCCATCCGGGTTTCCCGGCCGTTTCTTGTCCTTCTCGGGAACCCTTTCCCAGATCGCCAAGCTGTTTCGATACCAAACCTGGGCCTGCCTCCAATGCTCGGAGCGGCTGACAGCGGCTCGGAGGCGATTGCTCGCCCGCTGCACTTCGATATCGCCAAGGCCCGCATAAGAATCCGCCGCCGCCTGCAATGCGTCTGTTTGTAACTTTGCCCTGGATAGGAATGGCTCTAATAGGTCGAGCGCTTGATGGAATAGTGCAGCCGCTCTGTCCTCGTGTCTTGCCCGCAGCGCAGCATATCCGACCTTCGATCGGCAGCTCGCACCTTTCACATCGGCGCTACTCTTCGTATCGACCGAGTGGAGCCGGTCCCAGATCGAACATGCTGTTTCGTAGTCTTGACCCGCGGCCTCCGGTTCCGCCAAACGGAGGCGGTTATTTCCGCTCTCTGTATAAAACTCCGCAAGGAAAGCTTGGTGTTGGATATTTTGCGGATCGGAAGCTGCAAGGCTCTTCATTATATCGAGGCTCTTCGCCAATAAACTGAGGCTTTGGGATTTGTCGCCTTGCTCGCCCATTTGAAGACCGACATTAATGTAAGCAATCGCGAGTCCTTGTTGCAGCATAGTGTTCCGGGGATCAGCGGCAATAAGCTGCTGATAAATTTCAAGCGCCTTTTGAAAATTTGCCAGCGATTCCCGTGAATCGCCCATGGAGTCATAAGCCGTCCCGATGTGGTTATAGCAAACGCCAACATCGCGCAGATGCTGCGTGGTCGCGTTGCGCTGGAGCAAGCTTTGCGCCACTTCGAGGCATTTCCGGTAGTTGTCCAATCCGCCGAGATGCACCAAATCCAGTTCGTAGGCGCGTTGAATCTTCTCGTCATCCGGCTTGATCTTCAACAGAGCCTCGTCGATCGCCGCCGCACGGCGATTGTTCTCCTGCTCCAAACCGTCGTCCAGGCCCCCGCCATGGCTCGCTCCGTGGATTTGTGCCGCAGCCTCGTATTCACTGGCAAGTTCCGCCAGGACTTGCTCATCGTCGGGTCGGTCGCTTCGGAGTGCCTCAGAAAGAGCAATAGCTTTTTCGATATTGTCAACGGCATCGCGCAATCCACCGCTTGCCCAGAGCTGAATTGCCACGAGTCGATAACAGGCGGCGAGGCGTAATCGATCCTGCCCATCGCCAGATTTCGCTGCAACCTGTTGACGGATGGAAAGCGCTTTTTGATAACTGCGAAGCGCCCCTGCGGTATCCCCTAGACTGCTCTGCAGGTACTGTCCCTGCACCTCTCCCACTCTCTCGTAGGCAGTTGCCAATTCGCGCATGAGAGACAAGTCGTTGCCACTTTCTGCAGACAAGCTGTCCAGATATTGCAGGGCGCGGTCGACCAGAAGCTTGCGCGCCGGCGTCGATCCGGGCAGGTCACGGATGCTGTCGTGAATCTCAAAGAGCAGCGAGTTGGCCAGTTTCCTTACATCGTTGAAGCGGCGGTCGGCTCGCCGCTTTTGCTGCAGTGCCATCGCCACTCCCAGCGCTAACGCAACAATCACAATGCACGTCGCAACGATTCCCGCCCTATGCCTTCGCGCAAACTTAGAGATGCGATAGACGATGGTGTCGTTACGCGCGCTGACCGGCAGATTTTCCAGATGCCGCCGGATGTCTTGCGCAAATAGCTCCACCGAACCGTAGCGACGCTGCGGTTCCTTGCGCAGAGCCATCAGGATGATGTTGTCCAGGTCTCCCCTAAGCCCCTTCCTAAGTTTTTCAGTCTCCCGATCCGTCAGCACCGAGCCTGGAGCGTCCGGTTCCCGGGTGTGCCCTGTGCGCACAGCGTTGCTCGGCTTCTTCGGTTCCACTTCGCAAGCAGAGCGAGCAACTTTTTCCACTGTGTCCCCAGGCGCGCGATAAGGGTGCTGACGGGTTAACAGTTCGTACAAGATCACACCCAGTGAATAAACGTCACTCGCGGTGGTAATAGGCTCCCCTTTGATCTGCTCCGGACTGGCGTAGCTGGGAGTCAGCGCGCGAAACTCGGTGAGCGTGGGCTCAAAGCTATCCGTCAGAGCGCCGGATTCGAGGATCTTTGCAATGCCGAAATCCAACAGCTTGGTTGCTCCGTCTGCGGTGACCAGGATATTGCCGGGCTTCAGATCGCGATGAATGATTAAGCGCTGATGTGCGAATTGAACGGCAGAACAAACTTCCAGGAAAAGCCGTAAGCGACCGCCAAGGCTCAGCCCGTGATGGTCACAATACCGCTCAATGGGCTCGCCCTCAATCAACTCCATGACGAAATAGGGAGCGCCATCTTCCGTGGAACCCCCATCGAGGAGGCGCGCAATGTTCGGATGATCGAGGCTGGCCAAAATCTGCCGCTCGTTCTTGAAGCGGCTGATCACAAACGCCGAATCCTGTCCCCCGCGCACCACTTTGAGCGCGACCTGCTTGCGGTACTGATCGTCGGCGCGGACGGCACGATACACCTCACCCATACCACCGACACCAATCTGTTCGACAATCTGGTATGCCCCAACTCGCCGGCCCGCCAATTTTTGTCGCCGGTCAGCATCGTCCTCGCCAAGAGCGGCCGCGACTACGTACGATTCTAGGAATTTCGCCCCGGCTTCCTGGTGGGAGGCAAGTAAGGATTCAACTTCCCGGTGAAGTTCCGGGTCGCTTCGGGCGAGCTGCGCGAAATAATCTGGACGCTCCGTTGTGGGAAGGTGTAGGGCTTTGTCCAGGGCTGCCGATACTTGCTGCCAGCGCTCGGGGGTCATTACCGTGACCCTCCAGTTAGTTCGCGGTGCAACCAGGCCCGAGCGACGGTCCAGTCGCGTTCGACGGTGGCAGACGAGACCCCCAAGAATTCAGAGGTCTCTTGAATGGACAACCCGCCAAAAAACCTCAATTCCACAATTCGGCCTTGGCGGGAGCTCATCTTGGATAACTGGTTAAGGGCGTCATCGAGCGCCAGCAGATCGACTCCCTTGGCCCCCGACAGCTCAGTCGCCTCATCGAGGGTCAAGCGACTCCCTCCATCCCTTTTTGCAGCACTACGGATGCGGGCATGGTCTACAAGAATTTCGCGCATGAGTTGCGATGCAAGAGCGAAGAAATGGCCGCGGCTCTCGAACCGCCCCGAACCGGGTTTCACCAGGCGCAGGTAGGCCTCGTGAACCAGTGCTGTGCTCTGTAAGGTATGGTCGGACCTTTCTCCACGGAGGTGATGCTGGGCCAGGCGGTGCAGCTCGCTGTATACCAAGGGCAACAAGACGTGCAGAGATTTCTGGTCACCACTCTTCCACTTCAACAACAGCTCTGTAATCTGATTGGGAGACACGGCGGCCAAGCGCAACTCCACTGGGGTGGTAACCCTATTCTCGACGAGACAGTATCCTCGCCTCTCGAGAAAGTCAATGCAGTCACGAGGCAGGAAAGAGGGGCGGGTCCCCCCAAATCAAGTCGTGTCGCCCTTGGAGAGAGGCGAGAGCCATTAAAGCCGAGCTATTTCCCGCAAAAGCAAACGGGCCCGCGACCTTCTCTTCCGGCGAGTAGTGCTTCCGTTGCTTCTTCATGCGTTCTCTCCTACCTTACTGGGAGAACGCCTTCTCCATTTCCAACTGAACCGGAACACAGCGCTTGGTTGAAAGGAGACAAATTCGGCCCGCCAGACAGTTAAGACATAGGACGGGCTTCAGTAACCGAGCTCTCGATCCGCCAGCTCTGTTCCTTCAACTCTAGCCTGAATTTTCTGGAATGCGGTATCACGAGCAGTCGAAGTGTCATCGGCGAACGGGGCGAAGCCGCAGTCGTCAGTGGTTCCGAGTTGATCGACGGGCAGAACGGCTGCCACTTCGAGAATGCGATCGCGAACCTGAACCGCAGTCTCTACCACCGGGTTGAGCGGATCGATGACACCTACAAATACAAACTGTTGAGGACTTGTGAGTTGGCTCACCAGCCGCAAAATGCGCTTCTTATCAGGCTCACTGGCCATCTGGAGATAGAATCGGCCCACATTCAATTGGAATAAATCGGGCAGAAAATCTGCGTAGTCCACATCCGCGCTGTGCGTTGAATCGTGATCGCCGCCTGGGCAGACGTGCACACCGATTTTTCGACGCTCATCCGGAGAGAAGCGACCAAGGACCTGGTTATTCAACTCGACGAAGCTACGGAGGAGGTTCCCCGATGGATCGAGCTTCACGGAGAGCCGGCCCTCAGTGAAATCAATTTGGACGCTTGCCGCGCCGGCATCAAGCGCTCCACGGACATCGGCTTCGGCTTCGTCGATCAAGTCCGAGATAAAGGCTTCTCGCGAGTAACCTCGGATTCCATTTTGAGGATAGAGCAGACTCAGTGCGGAAGCGGAGATGACAGCCTGCTTTATCGGGCGTTGCATGTAAGCAAGCGCTGCCTTGAGATAGCTTTCGGCATGTATTCCATAACGAAAGGGTCCGCTCGTCAGTCGAGGCAACTGGCGTTGGTGCCCGTCCGCAAACGGGATCACAACTCCATCGGGTGCAAGGTTGTTGAGCCCACTGAGCGGGTAGGTCGCAAAGCTGGGCTTAGTTTGCTCGCCATCCGTCAGGATCGGCGAACCGGTCTGTTCAAGACGATTGATCGTGTCCCGAAGCGCCTCGCTGTAGGCGTTGTCCAGCACTTCAGGCGCGATTTTTCCAGCCTTGAAGGATGTGATCGCCTGAAGCAGCTGCGGAGGTCGGGGGATGCTGCCAATCGATTCGGTCGGAATCGGCATCAACGGAGTCTACCAAGGTCCGGTTACAGTCAACTTCCACCTAAAGGATGATTTTCAGTCAGGCCGATCAAGGTTAGACTGTTGGTCGCCGGTCTCGCCGAGAGCCGATTCGTTGGCCGCTACCGGCTCAGTTAGCTCATAGTTGAAAGAGGAACTATCTGTGTGAGCCATTCCGCCGGGCCTAAAGGAATTCCGACAACGAAAGTGCGGTCTTGCAGGGGGATAGGCGCATCTGCTATCCATCCTCGATGTATGAACGAACTCACTAAAGATGATCTCCGAGAGATTGAGCAGATCCATTCAAACTGGATCGAGTACGAAGTTGCTGCAGACAACCACAGCTTAATCGCGTTGTGCGCTGATGACATCGAATTGTGGCCGCCTGACGCGCGGCCTCTGCTTGGACGTGCGGCGGTCTCGGCGCAGATGGCACGTGGGAAAACGACAATTCGCTCCATTGAGATTACTGACCGTCGTATTCGGGGTTCAAACGAGATTGCTTACTTGACCGCAAACTACCGAACTGCGTTTTCATCGGCCGAAGACTCGACCTGCAGACAAGCCCTCGGAAGCCATCTGTGGATGCTGCAAAAGCGGGCTGTTACGTGGGTCGTTACTCTCGTGAGTTGGTCAGTGTGGGGCAGTGCCGACAC
>JBAVYX010000253.1:0-12031 GCA_049588475.1 Silvibacterium sp.
GTCCCATGCAAGACTCGAGGCCAGGATGGATTCGCTGTTTCCTTTCCTGTAGGGGACTCACACCCCCTACAACATGCCGGTTTATCCCGGCGCACGGCGTAAAGTCGGCTACGCGTCCAGTTTCGGACGGAACAGACCTACCCGGGCTCAATCCCGAGCTTGTCATTCACGATAACCCAGCCGAAGACGCGGCTGCCGGAGGAACGATTGAGGCCGTCTCTGCAGGCTTCGATGAGGTCTTCGATGACTGTGGCGGGATCGATGCCGGTGTCGGTCAGCTCGACGCCGAGGGCGGAGCGGAGGTCATCGAGCGTCGCGGTTCCGGCGACGCGGGATTGAGGCTGGGAGATGTATTCGAGGGCGTGATCGAACGCTAGTTGGAGGGGGTGAGCTCCGGCATTGGTAGTCAGGAGATCAGGCATCTTCGTTACCTCCTTGCTTGTGGGTTGTTATCTCAGCGCATCGCAGGCGACTAGCGTTTGACTCTCATATTTGCGCCAGTCGTTCGAGAACCTAAAGACGCATGAGTATCACGCTGCCGACAAGCAGCAGCACCCCCGCCAGACGTAATGGTGTAGCGGGCCGCGGCTCGAGCCCCATAAGTCCGAATTGATCGAACGCCAACGCTCCCAGCATTTGTCCTGCGACTACGAACGCCACGACCGTGCTCGCCCCCAACCGCTGGAGCAGTACGATCGACAGCACGACGTAGGCCGCACCTAAGCAACCGCCCGTCCACGCCCACCACGGGACCGCGGCTGCCAACGTAAGGGAAGGACGTGGTGCCCTTTGCACGAAAATGACGATCAACATGGCCACGGTGCCAACCGCATAACTCGTGAATGCCGCCCAGGACCAGGATGCCAGGTCGGACCGCAGTCTCGCATTGAGCGTGGCCTGCGTGACTGCACTCGCTCCAGCAAGCAGGGCCAAGAGGGGCAAGAAGGCGAACATAGCCGATTTCCACATCGTTTTCTGAGATTAGGTCCTTACTGTGATATGAATCAAATGAATTGTTTGACTACATGACATAACTGCCAGTTATGTATAAGAGAAACGATGGGACGGCCCTTCTAACTATGCTCAACCTGAATCAATTGCGCGTGTTTCATGCGGTCGCGACGCTCAAGAGTTTTACGCGCGCAGCGGATGCTGTGCATCTCACGCAGCCAGGCATCAGCAAGCACATCAAAGAACTGGAAGAGTCTTACGGGATACGCCTGTTTGAGAGGCGGGCTCGGTCCATAGCCTTAACCCAAGCGGGAGAAATACTGCTGGCAGCTACGCAGCAGATCACTGTGTGCTTGGAGAAGGCCGAGAGACAGCTCAAAGAGCTTGGCAATGCTCCAAGCAAACTGGCTCTCGCGGCCACATTCACCGTTGGTCTCCACATTTTGCCAAGCCGCTTAGCAGTCTTCCGGCAGCAGAACCCCCAGATTGAGACAACTCTCGATATTTTCCCCGCCAAAATGATGGAAGAGAAGCTATTGAAGGACTCATTCGATGTGGGTTTGGTAGGACACAAAATCAATAACAGAAGCCTGGTCCCGGTCGAATTCTTTTCCGATGAATTGGTGGTGATCGTTCCTCCGCAGCATCCGTGGGCATCACGAAACCGGAAAGTTCGACCGGAGGAGTTGAGGAAGGAGCCGTTCGTCGCTACAGCGACGGATTCAGGAACGCGCTTAGTCGTGGAAGATCGGCTCCGGCGAAATGGTGTCAAGCTGACCAAAGTGGCAGATTTCGGAAATATGGAAGCGGTGAAAAGAGCTGTCGAAGCCGGATTGGGAGTTTCCGTTCTTTCCCAAAGCGTAATTCAACGTGAGCTGTCGGCTGGGCTCCTTCGCATGCTGCCGCTAGCGGGCCGGGAAATGTACAGGAAGTTCTTTCTTGTCCATCGAAAGGAGCGTTATCTTTCTCCAGCCGCACACGTCTTCATTGAGTCTCTTTCTCGGACACAACGGCTATGAAATGCCGACTTTCCTGCGAGGTTAACTGCAAGCTGATCGTTACATCTTCTTGACGCAAACCGCTCGGAGAGAAGGGAAACGGCTAAACCGACCAAGATACCCTCAAATCTCTACTGAGTTCCTTGAGCAGACTAAGTACTCGTTGAATAAGTGGGTCAACATTCCCACGTGACCATAGTGCAAAGGTCTCCAGCGGTCGGATCGAAAAACTCGGAGGACGTAAAACAACACCTTGGGGAACAAAGTTTCTTGCCGAAGATGGAAGGAACGCGAATCCGGCACCGCTCATGGTGAGAGCCACCGCAGTATGGAAATGCTCCACCATTTGATATCTGTTTAACGGCACGTGGTTTTGTATGAAGGCCATAGCAATCAGTTGATGCAGACTCGGAAATAGATCCTTCGAGGGAATCATAAAGAGTTCGCCCTCAAAATCCTTCAATGCTACAACCCTCTTGCGGGCAGCTTTATGCCCTTTCGGAAGGGCCACAACAATGGGCTCACGGACTAGCAACATACTCTCGATGTGATCGTAGCTATGGCCTAAATGTCCAATACTGATGTCAAAGGCTCCCGACTGAATTCCTGGGACCTGCAGAGCCTCAGGCCCTTCGTTAAGCTCCACATTCACGAAAGGAAGAGTGCTTCTGATCTTGTCAACAAGCCGGGGAAGGATATGGAAGCTCGCAGTCGGGATGAAACCGAGTCGGATCGTTCCTGCCTCGCCGCTCTCCGCATGGAGTGCGGCTGCCGATGCTTGCTGAAGCTTCAATAAGATTTCTCGTGCTGCGGACAAGAAAACCTCGCCTGCGCATGTAATCTCAACATGCCGCTTTGACCGCCGGAAAAGAGAGACGCCCAATTCATCCTCAAGTTGCTTGATTTGAACGCTCAATGAGGGCTGAGAGACATGCAGGCGCCTGCTTGCCTGCCGAAAACTTAGGGTTTCGGCAACGGCAACGAAGTAACGCACGTGTCTTAATTCCACGGCTGATAGTTCTCAGCTATCAGAGTAACAGGAATAAAGTATCGAGCCCATATCAGGCAGTCAGCGTCTCTTAGCGTGAAAGGTTCGAAGAAAGAGGCTGGTGTCCCGGAACAAATGTTCGGGAAGGTCGCTCAACGGTGTCATGACAGGGCAGCCGACGGCGGCTTTGCGCGGTTAGGTTTCGCAATCACTACGACCGAAAATTGTCGCCGAGTTCGCATCTTTATCGAGATGATCCGCTGGCGAACAAGTGCGAAAGGAGAAAGGGCAGATGCATGCCTTGATGAGAATGTGGGTTTCTGGTTGTCAACTAACTGCCTTGGCAGCGGCACTCTCTTGCTATATCTTCGGGACCTCAGCCTACGCTCAGGACAATTACGAAATTCAGGTCTACGGCGCCGATACTGTGGCTCCGAAAACAACCATGCTTGAGCTGCACAGTAACTTCACCGCGGCAGGGAGCAAGCCGCTCCCCGGTTCAAAGTATGCCGCCGACGGTCTCTATCCCACTAATCACGCGGAACACGAAACTGTGGAGATCACCCGAGGCATCAACAGCTGGTCGGAGGTAGGCTTCTATATCTTCACCAGCGCCAGCGACGGCTATGGATGGCAATGGGTCGGCGACCACATCCGTCCCCGTGTTCGCGTTCCTGACAGCTGGCATTGGCCCGTGGGCGTAAGCCTTTCCACCGAGATCGGATACCAGCGACGCCAGTTCTCGACCGACACCTGGACCTGGGAGATCCGTCCTATCGTGGACAAGACGATAGGACGGTGGTACTTCGCCGTGAACCCGGCGCTGGAACGATCCTTTCACGGGCAGAACGTCAATCAGGGCGTGGGATTCGCGCCGAGTGCCAAAGTTAGTTATGACTTCAACAAGTACATCTCTGGCGGTCTCGAATACTACGCCTCATATGGATCGCTGCACGGCTTCGATTCCTTCCACGATCAGCAGCAGCAGTTCTTCCCGTCCGTCGACCTGAACGTGTCGCCTAACTGGGAGATCAACTTTGGCGTCGGTGTGGGACCCACTGCAAGCACCGACCACCTCATCATCAAGGGGATCGCGGGTCGCCGCTTCGACTGGCCCCGCCATCGCGCTGGTGACTCAGAGAGCATGCAATAAGGAGATGGGTTATGAAGAACTTCAACGATTTGTCGGAACGCGAGATTCTTGCCTTGGCAATTTCTCTGGAAGAAGAAGACGAGCGCGTGTATGCGGACTTCTTCGAAGGACTGCGCCAGGACTACTCCGGCTCTGCGGCTGTCTTCGACAGCATGCGATATGAAGAGTCGGAGCACCGCCGTCGTCTGATCGAACTCTATAGGCAGAAATTTGGTGAGCATATACCGCTCATTCGCCGCCAGGATGTGAAAGGATTCGTGCAGCGCACGCCGGTGTGGCTGTTACGCCCCTTGGGGCTTGACACTGTTCGCAAGCAGGCAAGCGCTATTGAAGTCGAAACTCGAAGATTTTATGAACGAGCTGCGGCGCGTGCCCAGGATGCCAGCATCCGTCAGCTTCTCGATGACCTTGCGCAGGAGGAACGCTCCCACGAAGATCGCGCCCAGGAGCTGACGGAAGAGAAGCTGCGTCCAGGCGTGAAGGAAGATGAGGACAAGGCGCGCCGGCGGCTGTTTGTACTGCAAATCGTGCAGCCCGGCCTGGCTGGACTGATGGATGGCTCAGTGTCGACTTTGGCCCCGGTGTTTGCCGCGGCCTTGGCCACGAAGAACAGCTGGGACGCCTTCCTGGTTGGACTGGCTGCATCGCTGGGGGCTGGCATAAGCATGGGCTTTGCGGAGGCGTTGTCCGATGACGGGAGCCTCACTGGGCGCGGACATCCGTGGGCGCGCGGTCTGATTTGCGGCGCCATGACTACGCTGGGAGGCATCGGCCATACCCTGCCGTTCCTGGTCCCGGAATTTCAGATAGCCCTGGGGATTGCAATCCTCGTCGTCCTTGTCGAACTCGGGGTCATCACATGGGTGCGACACCGATTCATGGATACGCCAGTTTTCTCTGCAGCCCTCCAGGTCGGGCTTGGCGGAGCACTCGTGTTTATCACGGGCATCCTCATTGGAAAATCGTAGAACAGCCCGCAGACCATAGGCCGAATTTGAGTCTCAATTCTTTCTTTTTTGGATTGCCGACCATTGTCATTTGGCCGAATATTCGTGCTTTTCGTCAACTTGACTGTGGGGGTTCGCTCTTTCCGTCGGCCCCAAGCAAACCTCGGCGAAGCCGATTATACGGTCACTGGATCGGTACCGTGTTGGACCGTCGTGCGGAAGCCGTCAATTGCATCTCAGAGGGCGGGGCCGACTCGCAACGGGCAGCCTGGAGAAACTCAATCGCCTGACTGCTCAATCCTGGAGAAAGCGAGGGCTCCAGGATTTGGGTAGTTTCCCGAAACGCCATTTCCCGTTGCACAATTACACGGAGATGGATTACCAACCCTGAAGGAAACCCTAACAGCTGAAAGGGGTCTTCATGAGACGGGCAAGGTTGATAGCAATGGGCGCGGCCTGTGCAGCGATCACGATCGCCATGTTCATCTCGGCTCACGTTGTCGGCGGACAAAGTGAAGCAGCGTCTTCGCCCATCACACAGGTCTACAACCCATACCCGCCTGGCATTCTGCCGTCTGATTTGAGTTCCGAAACAGCTCGGGTGCAACGGGAGGTGGATCTCATCGAAGAACGAGCGCTTGCACGGTGGCGCACGTTAAAGAAGCCGACTCTGACAGGTCAGCCGCCGATCCTTCAGAACACGGGGACGGAAGTAATAGAAACGCTCGGCGAAGTTATGCTTTACGACAGAAATATCTCCCCGGGCAGGAACCAGGCCTGCGCCTCCTGCCACATGCCTTATGCAGGCTTCAGCGGACCGATCCCCTCAGTCAACCTGACGATGATCGCCTTTCCGGGAACGGTTCATTTTCGGGCCGGCAAGCGAACGCCGCAACGCCACCCGTACTCACCATTCTTCCCGGTTTTCCAATACAACCTGGCACAGGGGCTGTTCTTTGGTGGCAACTTCTGGGATTCACGCGCAACCGGATACAAGCTGCGGGTACCCGACGCCGAGCAGGCTCAGGGTCCTCCTGTCGATACTCAGGAAATGGGCTTCCCCGATACTGCCTGCATCGCGTTTCGGCTTTCCCAGGCCATGTACAGGCCTCTCTTTGAAGAGGTATGGGGCGCAGGCTCATTCGATATCAAGTTCCCACGCGAGACCGAACGCGTCTGCACAACCCCGGGAGGAGCTACTGTGTTTGGCGGGAGCACGACGCCGGTGCCCCTTAGTGCAGGCGATCGAACCCGCGCAAATATAGTTTATGACCGCTGGGCGCAGTCCATCGACTCATTCGAGCAGTCCGTGCAGGTGAGCGCGTTCTCGTCGAAATTCGACGCCTTCCTGGCCGGCAAATACACGCTCACTCCAGACGAGATGGCGGGTTTCAAGCTGTTCAACGGCAAGGGCAACTGCAATTCATGCCACCTCGACGGACGGGGCACAAGTCTGAAATCAGATCAGGCGGACTCCAGCGCGGCCGCCATGGTGAACCCTCTTTTCACCTGCTTCGGATCTGCGAATGAGGGCGTACCCCTGAACCCCGGGGATGCCTTCTACTACCAGACCAAGCCGGATACCTACGGGTTTATTGCCAATCCTTACGGCTTCGGCTACAGAGATTTGGGACTGGGCAGCTTCCTCAGAAGCGCGTTTGGTTCCGCCCCCAGCCCGAACGCGAGTTGGAGGCAATACGCGCCCACCGTTGACGGCCAGATGCAGGTGTCCAGCCTCCGCGACGTAGCGTTAACACCGCCGCAGTGTCCCATCACCGAAGCACCCGGTCCGTATTTCCAGAAAGCGTTCTTTCACAACGGTTACTTCAAGAGCCTGAAGCAGGTCGTGCATTTCTACAATACACGCGACAAGTATGCGTACCCGGTCACCTCCGGACATTGCCCGAAGGGGACGACCGAAAAAGTAGACTGCTGGCCCATGCCGGAGGTGAAGAACAATATCGATATGACCAGCGGTAACCTTGGCCTGACGGATGAGGAGGAAAACCAGATCGTCGCCTTCCTGCAAACATTGTCGGATGGTTTCACGAGACCTTACCTCAACAACGATACTTATACGGGTGCCTGCATGAAGGGCGGGTCGGCGGCGACTCAGGGTAACGAATTACTGATTCCGACTCCGCCTCTACCGCCATGCGCATCCGCTATCTGCGGCGTTCAGCCTGTCCCGAGCCCGTCAGTTCCGTAGCGCAGAACGCTTCAAGGCGGGAATGCGAGGACCACTGTTGATCTTCTGTCTGTAAGCGAAGGTGTGAACATGAGCAGAGCGCTTGTGATATTGGCGATCGCAGTTTCGAGCGGCAGCTTGTGCGCCCAAGTAAGTCCGACCACTCCAGAAGCTCCGCAGGTGCGAATCATAGACGGGCCTAAGATCGAATTGGCCAAGGAGTATCTAACGATCATCAGCTGGACAACCAATAATCCCGGCGGATCCCCGTTGGCTTACGGAGTCGTGCATTATGGCACCGATCCGAATCGCCTGATCGAGACTGCCAAATCTCCGCTCCGGTTGAATCCAGATCATCCATCGACGGTCTTCCGCGTACGTCTTGATAACCTCAAGCCGCAGACCACCTATTACTACACAGTTGACTCGATGCAAGCCAACGGAAAAAGCGATGGGGTCAAGAGCTCAGTCAACCACTTCACAACACCCTAAGAAAGACCGGCGTTTGGAGAATCTTGATCTTTGCATCAGGGTGCGCGATCCAGGGTTATTTCAGCGGGTAGAGCTTGATGTCGCGGAAGAAGACTTCGGCACCTTCGGACTGGAAGAGGATTTTGCCGCTGGCGGGGAAGGCGTCGGTTCCTTCGTTGGCCAGCTTGCCGTTCACGTATTGCCACACGTGCCCGTCGCGGTTCACAAGTTCGACGACATTCCACTCCCCATGCGGTTTTTCCGGTTCATTGGTTGGGTCGCGAAAGCCAGTCACGTTTTTGAATTCGCCCTTGTTGAAGCGGTCGACCTTGGATGCTTTGCCTTCCGGTCCGGTGACGCGTGCACCGGCCTTTCCGTCTGGGCCAATAGGAGTCAGCGCTGCACCATCAGTCATCCAGAAATCGCCAGTGCAGCCTTCGTTGATCTGAAACTCGATCGAGCGCGGCCAAACTTTATTGGGACCCTGAATGTTGTAGAGAATGCCGCTGTCGCGGGCCTGGCCCTGGCGCGGAGCAAAGGTTCCCTCGCCCCATTTGAATTCGGCGCGCAGATAGTAATTCTTGTACTCCTGTTTAGTGATGAAGTAACCGAATGCAGTTCCCGAGACATGCACAACGCCATTTTCCAACGTGAAGACATGGTTGGGATCGGAGTTCGGGCCAGTACTGGGCAGGAATGTATCGAACTGACTGAGGTCCTTGCCGTCGAAGAGAACGATGGCTGGACCGTGGGCTGGAATGTCCGTGGATTGAGCATCGGCGCCTACCGTGCATACGCAGAAAAACAAAACGATGCTGCCGATCTTCTGATAGTTACGGAGAACACTCATGAGCATGGAGTCCCTTCAAGGTCTTTCTTCTTTGCACAATCTTCGCTGATTGAGAGGAGGTACTGGTTCTTGTGGTTGTCGCATTTTCCCAAGTTCGTCACTTGCGGTTGCTTGCTGAGAGATTTTGTTTGCCGATGTATGTGACATGCCAGACCGAGCGGGAGCCATCGTCGGTGACGAACATGCTGCCGTCTTTGGCGATGGCGACGCCTACGGGGCGGCCCCAGACCTTGCCGTCTTTGGTGACGAAACCGGTAAGGAAGTCTTCGTAGCTGCCGTCGGCGTGGCCGTTGTGCATGGGGATGTGAATGACTTCGTAGCCGGCGCGGTTGGCGCGGTTCCAGGAGCCGTGTTCCGCAGCAAAGGCGTCGCCGTCAAATTGCTCCGGAAACTGTTCCTTCTGGTTGGGATAAAAGACCATCTCGAGCGAGGCCATGTGGGGCTGGACGAGGACATCGGGAGTAATAACCTTTGAGGCGAGATCGACACGCCTGCAGGACTTAGCCTCATCCGCGGTGAGCGCTGCTGCCTGCGGATTGGGGCCTGTGCCGTTGGCGCAGGGCTCCGGGAGGCGCGGGTCCTGGTGGCCACCCATGTAGTACCAGGGCCAGCCGTAGAAGCCGCCTTCCTTAATGGACGTTACATAATCGGGAACGAGATGATTGCCGAGGTTGTCGCGCTCGTTGGTGGAGCACCAGAGCTGTCCGGTGTTGGGGTTGATGGTTTCGCCGACGCAGTTGCGGATGCCGGAGGCATACACCTCGATGAACTTTCCTTCGGGAGTGTACTCGAGGACGTCGGCGCGGTGGAACTCTTTGGGATGCGTGTCAGGATCATCGATATTCGATCCTGAGCCTACGGAAACTAACATATATTTCCCGTCTTTGGTGAAGACGACGTCGCGGGTCCAATGGCCTCCACCCATCAGTTGGGCATATCCTGGGACATCCGGAACAACCGTTTCAGGCGCGGCTGTCGCGTGCAGATCCCCTGTGTGATAGGGGATTCGCTGAATGGTGGTGGCGTTGCCGACGTAGATGTACTTCGGGTTTTCAGTCGGATAAAAAGCGATGCCAAAGGGATGGTCCAGGCCAGTGGCGAACTTTTCAATCTGCGCGGCTTTGCCGTCTGGGACCACGCCGCGAAGGATGAAGATGGTGCCGGCACCGGAGTCAGCGAGAAAGAGATCGCCGTTGGGGGCGGTGCGGATGAGGCGCGGCATGGTGAAGGTCCCGCCGCTCAGTTCCATGTGTTCCTTGTTGTCAGCACGTTGCATGGGAGCAGCATCGCCGCCGGCGTAGAGTGTGACTTTGAAGCCCTCGGGCGCGATCGGCCACGCGTCGGCGGGCCGAGGGATGACGTGGGGCGTGTTGTTGACGGCCTCATCGGGCTTGGGTTGGGGGAGGTCGGCGATAGTAATCTCGCGGTGGACGCCCGGCTGCTCCTGATTCCAGTCGGCGAAGGCGGCCTGCCCGGTGACGATCTGCTGTGTCTGTGCGGGAAGAAGCATGGTGGACGCGAGTGCCAGTAACACTGGCAGTATTGCCGTGGATGAGAATCTCATATTTCCTCACAACTCCAAATCATTTCAATCGCGCAGGCTTGCGTACGAAGGGCGCACTGCGGCTAATTGTTTATAGGTTGATTGCGGAAGTTCAAGCGATGCGGAGGCAATGTTCTCTTCGAGATGCTTGATCGAAGCAGTTCCTGGGATCGGTAAGATAACCCTTGACCGCTTGAGGAGCCATGCCAATGCAACCTGGAACGCGGTGGCCCGAAGCTGGTCTGCGACTCGCTTGATCACATCATGCGCCTCTCTTGCCTGGCCGATGGGTGCCCAGGGGAGGAAGGCGATATCATTTTCTTCACAATAATCAACGATGTAGTCTGATTCCCGGTCGGCAAAGCTGTAGCGGTTCTGTACCGAGACAATCGGCACGATCTTGCGGGTGCGTTCGATGTGCTCACGGGTTACGTTCGAGAGGGCAACATGGCGGATTTTTCCCTGCTCGCGCAGCGTTGCGAGCGCTTCCACCGAGGCCTCGAACGAGACGTTGTTATCGGGCATATGGAGTTGGTAAACGTCGATCCGTTCGAGACGCAGTCGCTTTAGGCTCCCTTCGACAGCTTCTGCGAGATGTTTTGGACTGGCATTGTGTGTCCACAGGCCTGGCCCGGGCCGCTCCCATCCACCCTTGGTTGCAATGACCAGACCGGCAGGATACGGAAAGAGCGCTTCAGCAATAAGCTCTTCCGAGACAGCCGGTCCATAGGAATCGGCGGTGTCTATCAGGTTCACGCCAAGATCGAGCGCTTTCCGCAACGTTGCAAGCGCAGCTTGCTTATCTGCAGGCGGGCCCCAGACTCCAGGGCCAGTGATGCGCATCGCGCCATAGCCCATACGATTAACTGTGAGATTGCCACCGATTTTGAACGTTCCGGCGGCCGCGGCAGAAAGTAGTTCTTCTTTATTCATATGACTGCTCCTGGAACTTGAAAGGTCATCGCTTTTCCAATTCCCTTGATTATAGATAATCAATAAGTAAGTCCGGTTGCAGATTATTTATAATTTCGAAGGATGGCTGAAAACGCACACGCCCTTCGGCGGGATTCGATGGCAGAGCGCGTCAAGCAGGAACTCCTGCGGCGAATCATGCAGGGAGAGTTGGCGCCCGGCGCGCGGTTAGTGGAACTTCAGATCGCCCGCGATCTTAATACAAGTCAAGGTCCCGTTCGTGAGGCTCTACGAGAGTTGGAAGCTATGGACCTCGTCACGACGGAGCCGTACAAGGGAAGCCGCGTTCGCGAGGTGACTCCGAAGGACATCCGGGAAGCATATGTGGTGCGCGCATCCCTGGAAGAACTGGCTGCGCGATTGGCCGCACCGCACTTCAAGGGATCTGTTGTGACCCTTCGTGATGAGGCTGCCGCCATCCGGACTGCAGCGCGTAAGAAGGATATTGGAGCCTACACTCTCCATGACGTCAACTTTCATCGCCTGATCGTGGCGGGAGCCTCGAACCGTATTCTCCTCAGAACATGGGATTCGCTCGCCTTCGAAGTGCGCATCCAGCTTTGGCTCTCCACAGGCAAATTTGACCTCCTTGGTGCGCAGGAGGCGCACTGGCGAATCATTGATGCGTTGGAGAAAGGTGAAGGGCAGCGTGCTGGAAAACTGCTTCACCAACACATCTTTGCTTTTCACGGTCCCGTTCATGGTGTTGTTGGTTGAGCTGATTCAAGGGGCCCGTCACTCACTTTGGCGCCATTCTTCCAGACAGCCCGGATCGTCTGCGTATTGCGAATGTCCTGTGAGGGATCCTTCGCCAGCACAATGAAGTTCGCCTTTTTCCCAGGCTCCAGCGTCCCGTAGTTGTCCGCAATCCTGAGTAGTTGCGCTGCATTCTTCGTCGCTATGCTGATCGCTTGGAGGGGCGTGAGCCCCGCTTGCACCATCAACACGAGCTCCATATGTTCTGCAAATC
>JBAVYX010000254.1:0-24874 GCA_049588475.1 Silvibacterium sp.
CCGTGGCAGCCATACCGCAGTCGCACAACTGGAAACAGCCATGCTGGACTATCTTCGCGAACGAAACCGCCAGCCCACACCTTTTGTCTGGACTGCCGATGCCGATCTTATCCTCGGAAAAATCCAGTGCCTTTCTAAACGAATCTCTGACTCAGGACACTAGCATAGCAATACGAGCGAACAGATTTGTGGAAGTGTTTCACGTCGGTTCGCTTCGATAACAATGGGCACTACACATGGACCCAACCCGCCGAAGCGATTGCAGATCTTTAGGTGTCCACTGCATGTTCTGGTGCATCCGGATCCCGCTTGATCCATGAATAACCCTCTTCCGTGGAGGATTGACCGGCGTTCGCCATCCTGCGAAAAAGTGCGCTCTACTTATATAGAGGTGTGGAAAACCGCGGAATCGGACACCGACTCTAGAAAATTTTTCGAAAATCGCCATTCTGCACCGGGTTGGAATGTATCCGGATCTACTTCTGTAGAAATAAGCGGATTCGGATGCATTCGCAAACATTAAGCGGCTCACCATCCTTTCCAAAGTAGCTGATGATCCGCGTCCACGCCTTTAGTTGCTTCTGGCATCCGGTGCCGATGGCAAGGTGCCGCGAACGATCATCGAGAGACAGGATCCGTATGTCGCGGGCGAATTTCCTTATCTTCTTGTTTATATATAGAAATCGAGTCCCGTTCCTTCAGCGCCGGGAGAAGCTGACCGTGAAGCAACTGATCTCTACGCCACGCCACAGGCCAATTGCGCGTTCCCGCCTGCAGGCAGATGCTGCCTCCCCAAAGGCTTGCCCGGATAGTGATCCAGATCAGTCACCTGTCCGGGCCTGTTGCACCATCTCCACAAGCACCTGACGGGCTTCAAGCGCGCTGGCAACCTCGCGAAGGAAGTTGATGCGAGCGCCTTTCATTCCCTCCGCAGCCTTCAATCTCAGGAAAAACCCCAGACGATCCACCGAGGTCATTGTCGCCTCAGTCGCTTCGAGCTTTGTGTAGACACGTGCCAGCAAGATCATCGCATCCACATGATCTGCGTTCATGTGCGCGATGATGCCCGGTGCCGCAGTAGTCAACGGGTCTGGCGAGGCCCGTGTGTAGCCCTCTGCCGCGACCCACCCCATCACCCCGAATCCGCCGACGTAGTACACATCGATCGGCTGCAGCCGGAAGAAACTGAAGTCCGCGAAGTCCACCCAGTACCGGCTGCTCTCATGTCGCGCAAGGTACTGCTCCCTCGCAGCCGCGGCTTCGCTCTCCGGAACTGGTTCGGCACGGCCCACCAGGGTAGCTCTGGCAGCACCAAGGGGATCCTCATCGGGCGTAGTCTGTCCAATGAAGAGGCTTGCTCGCGGATCACACTTCAGGTTTTGGGTATGCATGGCCATGTTGCTGATCAGAAAAATAGGTCGGCCTTCCGAATCCGGTGCATAGGGCATTAACGACCCGAAAGGGAAACCGGGATGTCTACGTGACAGCGTTGAGAGTGTCGCAATGGAAGTCAACGAAACAAGTGTCCGAACACGCTCTGCGTAGCTCGGCTCGGGCGGTTGCGGCGCCATTGATTCGGTGTACGCATGTTGGCGGGGTGCGGCGGCGGCGATCGATGACACTGGGGTTTCCCTCTAAAATCTATGACTGAATGTTAGTCCTTGCCCTATGAGAATGGACATGACCTCCGTACGAATGGACAAATGGCTCTGGGCGGCCAGATTCTTCAAGACGCGCTCGCTGGCAGCGAAAGCCTGTGAACTCGGCAGAATTCAGTCGAACGGCCAACTGGCTAAAGCCTCACGCGAGGTCCGACTGGGTGACCTTTTGCAGGTGAAGACTGAGGCCGGGGACTTTCAGCTGAAGGTTCTGCTTCTGAGTGAGGTGCGGGGACCCGCAATGGTTGCACAGACACTGTACCGTGAGACCCAGGCGAGCCACGAATTGCGGCTGAAGTTAACGGAAGAGCGAAAGGCGTCGTTGCATTTCGAAGCGTCGCGGGAAGGCAGACCATCGAAGCGCGATCGCCGCAAACTCAACCGCCTTTGGGGCCGATCTTGAATTTCGCACAGAACCAAATAGCAACCGGAGCCGGACAATCGGCACGGGACCGCATGGTCGAGTTCGAACCGCCGGCCATCGTCAATAAGAACCGTTTATGCAGGTGTGCCGCTCGTGATCACGAATCGTCTTAGTATCATAGTGCATGCGAACTCCTCGGATCTAACTCCGAACGCGGCGCCCAATTTTTCTAATAAATTTTTCTGATCGTTCGGAGTGACTATGAGCGGATTCTGGGAACGAGTAGTTTTTGCCTTTCGGTGTTTCCTTTCGATCCTGTTCCACGCAGAAATTCCCAATGACATCGCTCAGATATTGGTCAATGCTTCCGGTCCGGTTCCGCAAGCGCCTGCAACTGCCACACCTTCCGTCTCTCGCCTGAAGGAAATTGAACGGCCAGCCCCGGAAGCGTTCGAGCGTGCCGTACAGATGCTTGCGCTGCTACAACGCGATGGGCGGCTCATCGACTTCCTGGCAGAGGACGTCTCGGGCTATCCTGACACTCAGCTTGGAGCCGCTGTCCGCACAATCCACGACACTTGCCGACAGGGGCTCGACCATTACATAAAGCTGGAGCCAATTCTGGATTCGGAACAAGATCAATCGATAACGGTGCAAGCGGGCTTTGATCCAGCAGCCATCAAATTGATCGGCAAGGTGACGGGACAGCCGCCAGTTCGTGGTGTGTTACGGCATAAAGGCTGGCGTGTGAAGGAAGTGAATCTACCCCCGTTGCCGCAGGCCGACGGCCGGATGGTGGTTGCGCCGGCCGAGGTCGAACTCTCGTAACGGTTGAACCACATCTGCTCAACAGAGGATTGGGTTTGAAAAGGAGATGTTCGTTGGCGGCCAAATACATCATTGGCATCGACCTGGGGACGACCAATTCGGCGCTGGCACGCTGCGACGCCACTGCCGCCGAAGAGGAAAGCCGCATCGAGGTCTGCGGTATTCCGCAGCTGGTGTATCCGGGCGAAGTGGCGGAACGCACGTTACTGCCGTCGTTTCTTTACATCCCGGGCGAATTTGATTTCCCGAAGGGCAGCACCGCCTTGCCGTGGGATCCCGAGCCAAAGTTCGTGATCGGCGAACTCGCACGCAAACGCGGCGCGGAGAGTCCAATCCGCCTGGTCTCCTCAGCAAAATCCTGGCTTTCTTATGCTGGGGTGGACCGCACGGCACCGGTCTTGCCCTGGCAAGGCCCCGAGGAGGTGCCCAAGCTATCGCCGGTCGAAGCGTCATCGCAGTTCTTGAAACACTTGCGAACCACGTGGGACAGCGGCCAGGCAGGAGGGCAAGAAGGGGAGTTCGCGCTTGCGGAACAGGACGTTCTGCTCACGGTGCCCGCTTCATTCGACGAGGAAGCGCGCGAGTTGACCAGGCGCGCCGCCGAACAGGCCGGTTTTCAGCACGTCACCTTGCTGGAAGAGCCGCAGGCAGCCTTTTACGCGTGGCTGGAAAGCCACGGCGATGGCTGGCGCAACCGAATCAAAGTCGGCGACCTCGTTCTCGTGTGCGACGTTGGCGGTGGCACCACGGATTTCAGCCTCATCTCGGTTTCTGAGGAGAACGGTGAACTGACACTGAAACGAGTGGCTGTTGGCGACCACATCCTGCTGGGCGGCGACAACATGGACCTCGCTCTAGCGCGTGTTCTGCAGCAACGCCTTGAAGCCTCCGGCAACCGCGTCGATACCTGGCAATTGCACGGCCTGTGGCATCAGTGCCGCATGGCTAAGGAAAAGCTCTTCACGTCGCCCAAGACGCAGAGTTGCCCGATCACGTTGCTGGGCAAGGGGACGAAGCTTATCGGCGGCACGATCAAGACCGAGCTCACACGCGAAGACCTCGACCAGGTCCTCGTCCAGGGTTTCTTTCCCCAGGTCGCAAGCGGGGAGTTGCCTGCGCGGCAGCGCCGTGTTGGCTTTCAGGAGTTGGGCCTGCCGTATGCTGCTGATCCAGCCATCACGAAGCACCTCGCTCGGTTTCTGTCGGAGCAAGTTCGCAACAGCCCCGAGGCGGCGAGCATCCGGCGCGGCCGCAGCGGACTGGCGTGTCCCACGCACATCCTGTTCAACGGCGGAGTGATGAAAGCGGCGGTACTGCGCGACCGGCTGGTTGAGGTGCTGAACAGCTGGTTAAGAGAAGAGGGCTTGGACGCGCTCGGGCCACAAGAAACCCTCGAGGCTCCCGATCTGGAACACGCGGTAGCGCGCGGCGCTGCCTATTACGGAAACGCGCGGCGCGGTCGCGGTGTGCGCATTCGCAGTGGCGCCTCGCGTACGTATTACATCGGAATTGAAAGCGCAATGCCGGCGGTGCCCGGCATGGAAGCTCCGCTCAAGGCGCTCTGCGTCGTTCCCTTTGGCATGGAAGAAGGCACCGAAGCCACGATTCCAAACAGAGAGTTTGGCCTTGTCGTCGGCCAACCAGCCGAGTTTCGTTTCCTGAATTCCAGCGTTCGAAAGCAGGACCAAGTCGGCAGCCTGTTGGAAGACTGGGGTGAAGACATCGAGGAGCTCGGCCCGCTGGAGGTCACCCTTAAATTGGATGGCCAGCAGGGAACGGTGGTACCGGTGCGGCTCGAGACGCGCGTTACCGAACTCGGTACGCTCGAGGTCTGGTGTGCATCTCGTGACGGCAAGCAGCGCTGGAAGCTTGAGCTGAACATCCGCGAAAAGACCGGAAGGTGAGTTCGTCGGTGCCTTCCCGTTATCTGATCGGCATCGATCTCGGCACGACAAACTCTGTCGTGGCGTACGTCGATACTCAGAAAGCACTTGATGCGGACCCCTCCATTCATGTGTTACCCGTACCGCAGTTGGCAGGGCAGGGGGAAGTCCGCACAATACCTGCACTGCCTTCTTTTCTTTATTTCCCCACCGAGGATGAGCTGTCTGCCGGAGCCGTGAGCGCCACCTGGGACGAGGATCCGCCGATGGTCACGGGTCTGCTTGCGCGCGAAATGGGAGCGCTTGCACCGAGTCGCCAGGTTTCATCCGCCAAGTCATGGCTCTCCTATCCGGGCGTGAATCGTCGCGCCAACATCCTGCCTGCGCAGGCTGAACCGCAGCAACCGATGATCTCCCCAGTTGAAGCATCGGCCCGCTACCTCATGCATTTGCGTGACGCCTGGAACGGCGCAATGGGGTCTGATGCCGAGACGCGCTTTGAGCATCAGGAAATCGTCCTCACCGTTCCAGCTTCGTTCGATGAGGATGCGCGCGAACTGACGGTTGAAGCTGCCCGCCGCGCCGGACTCGACAAACTCACTCTGCTCGAAGAACCGTTAGCGGTGTTTTATGCGTGGATCGCGGCGAATCGACAGGCGCAGGCGAGAAAACGTGAAGACCTCCGCGATGGCGAACTGATTCTGATCTGCGACATCGGCGGCGGCACGACCGACTTCAGCTTGGTGATCGCACGCCGGGTCAACGGCGAGTACCAGTTTGAGCGCACCGCCATCGGCGAGCACCTTCTGCTCGGCGGCGACAATCTCGATTTCGCACTGGCCCGTCGCGTGGAAGAAAAGCTCAACGACGTCAAGCTAACGCTGCGACAGCGCTATGCGTTACGCCGTGTCTGTTGTGCCGCAAAAGAGCGTCTACTGAGTGATTCGTCCCTGGAGCGAATGCCGGTCACGGTCCTGGGCAGCGGCCGTACCGTCGTCGGACAGACGCTCAGCGTTGACCTGACGCGCGAGGAAGTCCTCCAGATTCTGACGACAGGGTTCCTGCCAATCACTGTACCTCATGAGATGCTGGCGCATGGACGACCAACGGCACTGCGCGAACTTGGCCTGCCCTACGCTGTCGATCCTGCCATCACCATGCACCTTGCCGCATTTCTGACGCAAGCGGCTGATGCCATGGACGCTTCGTCCGCAAACCACCGAATGGCTCAACCCGCTGCCGTGCTCTTCAACGGCGGCTTCTTTGCGCCGGCGGTGACTCGCGAGAGGATTGTCGAGGCCATGTCCGCCTGGTTCGGGGGAGCCAAGAGCGGCTGGCGTCCCAAGATACTCAACAACGAGGAGGTAGAAAGTGCGGTTGCTCGGGGCGCGGTTTACTACGGACGAGTACGGCGCGGCACTGGCTTGCGCGTCAGGGCAGGCAGCGCGCGCTCGTACTACATCGGGTTGCCCTCGGACAGTGGTCTGCGGGGGATCTGTGTCTTGCCTGCCGGCGTCGACGAGGGCACCACGCTTCCGCTGCTAAACCACGAATTCTCGGTACTGGCTAACCGACCGGTGTTGTTCACTTTGTACAGTTCGCACACCCGACACGACGCGCACGGCGAAGTCGCTGCGTTAGACGAAGAGCACGTACATCGTCATGCTCCGTTGGTGACCTTATTACGCTACGGCAAGAGATTACGCGAGGTGTACCTGACTGTTCGCCTCAGAGTCAGTTTCACGGAGGTTGGCACGCTTGAACTTTGGTGTGAATCGCGGGACACGCTGCATCGTTGGCGGTTGCAATTCGAACTGCGCGGCGAAGAGGCACAAGCCCAGCAACTCGATACTTCGCAACCAAAATCCGTACCGACACGTTCATCGATGGTTACGACTTCCGATGCCACTGTCGAATCCGCTGCACAACTGATCCGTCGTGTTTTTGGGGGCCCACCGGCCGACGACGACACTCTGGCACCTGAGACTCTTGCAAGCCAAATGGAAGTGGCGCTGGGCGCGAAGAGAGACTCATGGCCAATCTCGGCTATACGCAGGTTCGGCGATGTGCTCATCGAGGTTGCCGCCGGACGCAAAAAGTCTCCCAACCATGAGGTACGTTGGCTCAATCTCTACGGCTTGTGTTTGCGGCCGGGGTTCGGTGTCCCCGGCGATGATGCGCGCACTAATAATCTGCGGGCAATCGGGTTGAACAAACTCGTCTTCGCGGACGATCTACGATGTCAGGTCGAAATGCTGGTGCTGTTGCGTCGCATCGCAGGCGGCATCAATGCCAGCGAGCAGCAGGCGCTCTATCGAACGCATTCTAGCCATGCCAGCCGCAAAAAGAAGGGCCGCGTGAACCGGCAACTCGAGTACGAGCAATGGCGCCTGATTGCGAGCCTTGAACACCTGCTAGGCAGCACCCGTGCTTTGCTTGGCCATGAACTGGTGGCGAAGATCAGAAAAGAACCTGAAAACGCAATTTGGCTTTGGTCACTCGGCCGACTCGGTGCCCGCATTCCCCTGTACGGGCCGCTGCACTCTGTGGTGGCGGCTAAAATTGCCGGCGAGTGGCTGAAAGCGCTGCTGGACTTATCCACGTTCACGGCGGTCACAGGCTCCGCCGTCGTACTGATTGCGAGGCGTACCGACGATCGCTCGCGTGACATCGATGATGCGATTCGCGAGCAGGCAATCTCCCGATTAATGGCGCTTGGGATCGCCGAAGAGACCATCCAGCTTCTCTCAAAATGCGTCCCGCCCGAACGGTCGGACGCGGTCCGCAGCTTCGGGGAATCCCTGCCGCCAGGGTTGCAAGTTGTCAGCTCTTCGAACTGCTTGCTGTCGTTACCCGCGTTCTATAGCCCTGGTCCAACCTTCTTGGAACCGGCGTAAATACAAGGTCTACAACTGATCGGCTCCGGGATTTTTGGGCCAGTTCAAATGTTTAGTCTTCGGCAAATCACCCGCTTGTTCTGCAACGCCAGCGGAGCGAGTTCGCGCAGCAGGGTGAAGACGACATGCACCTAGTGGGTAGGCAGCAGGTCCCGCTCCCGTGCCTGAAGTCAGCGCAAGCGTGCGTTCGCCTGGCATCGGGGTCAATGCCGGTTGCGGCACGAGTTATAGGAGATGGCCGTATGTCCGCAGTCGGAGCAGCGATCGCGATGTCCACCCAGCGCGGCGCTGCGGCAGCTTGCATCGTCAGCAGGGCCTTCTGGTGATGCAAGTTGATCCATCGGCGACTGCGTTCCACAAAGCCCGAACCGGCTCAGCGAACGATGTCGGCCAGCTCCAGCGGAGGCTGGCTCATCAGTACACGTTAGCTCACAGCAACCCAGCTCGGTCAATCACACGCGAATGCGTCCTCCGCTCTCGTTGCGCTTCGTTCAAGTCGGCATCTCGTACGAGTAACCTCGGGCCGATCGGCTCGACCGTTTCATCCTGACACAGGCGACGGGCCAGTTCACTATCCGTCACGAGCACCTTTCTTCGTTGTATCAATGAATTGGGAAGTAATTCGCAATCATTGGCGCCTGAGCCAATATGGCGACGGCGCGTCGGCTTGGGTGCTAACGGGAAGGCGTCATTCGTAACGCAGTGCCGTTACAGGATCGACACGCATGGCTCGACGCGCGGGAATGTACGCCGCCGCAAGCGCGACGAGAGAAAGAAGCACCGCAACGCCGGCAAATGTAAATGGGTCGGTGGCGCTGATGCCAAAAAGGAGACTGGACAGCAGACGGGTGATCGCGAACGATACGACGATGCCGATTACAACGCCGAAGGCGGCTAGGCGTGTCCCTTCGCCCAAGACCAGGCGCAGAACGTCACTGCGCTGGGCGCCGATTGCCATGCGAATGCCGATCTCCTGCGTGCGGTGCGTCACGAAAAAAGCGACCACGCCGTAGAGACCGACGGCCGCCAGGACAAGAGCCGCAGCGGCGAACAATCCCACAAGAAGGAGAAGAAAGCGCCGATCGGCGAAGCCAGCCGTCCACTTCCACCGCAAAGGTAGAAAATTTGACGGGGGCCTGGGGAGCCAGGTCGTGAAAGATAACGCGCGCGGGGGAAATGATCTCGCTTTCAGGTGTGGTGGTGCGCAGGAGAATCGTCGGCGTGGCATTCGAGTTCATCCCGCGCTGACGGTAATCTACATAAATGACCGAACTCGCTGGACTATCGAGCCCGCTCGCACGCACATCACCGACGATACCGACGATGGTGAGCGGATTCAGGTTGCCGTCCATATTGCCGAACTCTATGACTGCCCGATGGGGTCCTGATTGGACCAGCGTTGGCGAGCCAACGCCTGGCTGATCAGTGCAACGTTGGGTGTGTTGAGTGTGTCCTGGCCGTCGAACATGCGCCCGCGAATCAAGGGAATGCCCAAGGTCTGGAAGTACCCCTCACCGGCGACCCCGTATAGGGCGTGCCCCGTCTGGGAATGATTCTGTGCCATCCGGCCGAATTCATCGAAAGTGGCGGGCGGCTTGTGGCCGTTGAGGATCACGAAAACGCCGTCCGCGAGATTGTCGCCCCCCGCGACGAGAAGCGCACCAGCCAAACCCACGCTTGCAATGCCCGGAACAGCGCGCAACCGCGCCACAATATCGTCCAGGAGGTGGACTTGGCGCGCTATCGCGGCCTGGTCCATGCCGTCTAGTCCTTGCGAAATAGGAGGCGAAAACTCCATGGTGATCAGGCTTTCCGGACGAAAGCCGGGGCTCGTGGCGATGAGCCGCAGGAAGCTCCTGCCAAGCAGGCCAGCTCCCACCAGAATGACCAGCGTGGTGGCGATCTCGCCAATGACCAGAAGGCTGCGCAGGCGCTGACTGACTCTCGAACCCGTGTGACCGCGGAACCCGGCGCTGAGGGAATCCTGCAGGTCGCTTCGGCCTACGCGCCAGGCGCAAAGAGTCCGAGGGCCACGGCAACCGCCGCAATTGCGGCCAGAGCGAAGAAAAGAACCGCGGGATTGATGGCGATACCTTCATGGCGCGGCAGGTTTGCCGGAAGAATGGCGGGAAGGAGCCGAGCGCAGACGGCAGCCATCAGAATGCCCAATACTCCTGCCGTGAGCGAAAGCGTAAACGACTCGGCGAGGCACTGCTGGATAAGACGACCGCGACCGGCGCCGAGGGCCGCACGGATGGCCAGTTCTTTACGGCGGGCAGAAGTTCGCGCCACCAGCAATCCGGCGACATTGGCGCAGGCGACCAAGAGCAGGAGGCCGACGGCTCCCAAGAGGGTTAAGAGAGCAGGCCGCACATCGCCGACGATCGCGTCGGAAAGTGGCACAACGGCAGCGTCGCTGAGGTCTACCTCGGTGCCGTACTGATTCCGGATACGGCGAGCGATCGCGCTGAGATTCGCGCGCGCTTGGGCAACCGTGACGCCATCACGGACACGGCCGAGAACGCGCCAATTATGTGCTGTACGGCTGGGGCCGGGCGGTTCTACATCACGCGAAATCCATGCAGCCACGCCCGATGGGAAGTCAAATTCCGCCGGCATGACACCGACCACGGAGTAAGAACTTCCTTCGATATCCACGTGGAATTTTGAGAGATCCCCTGCACCGTCAAGGTAGCGCTGCCAGTAGCCATAGCTCACAATCACGGCGCGCGCCCCATGCGGACGCTGCTCGTCCGCTGCAAAAAGTCGGCCATGCAACGGTTGCACACCGAGGCTTGGGAAAAAGCCACTGGAAACGGCTGCGGCGTTCACCCGTACCGGCTCGCTGGCGCCGGAAACAGAGACGACCTCGTAGTCGTAGGCGGCCAGGCTCGCAAACGTGTTGTTCTGTGTAAGAAAATCCTCGAAATTGGACTCGGCCAGGTTCGGTCGGTGTCCGTTGGGCATCTGTTCCCAGACGCGCACGACCTGTTTGGCATTCCGATACGGAAACGGTCGCAGCAGCACAGCATCGGCTACAGAAAAGATCGATGTGGACGCGCCGCTGCCAAGGGCGAGCGTAAGAATGGCAGCGGCGGCATAGCCTGGATCCTTGACAAGCTGGCGAATCACGAACCTGATATCGCGCACCATATTGTCGAACCACACCACCCGGTTTCTGAGATAGAAGCGCTCCTGCGCCGTGCTCACATTGCCGAACTCGACTCTCGCCCTCCGGCGTGCCTCATCTTCGCTCCCCCCTTCATGTTTGAGCTCATCGGCTTCGAGTTCCAGATGCGCCTTGATCTCCTCAGCGAAATCATCTGGGCTACGCTTACTTTTGAACATCCTCGGGCCTCCTCGCTGATCGGGCCGGCGTTGGCGCTCAAAATCAATTCCATCGCCCTTGTCAGCCTCTGCCACTCGCTTGTTTCTCCACAAGTTGCTCTCGCCCCTTCAGCGTCAGCGAATAGAACCGCGCTTTGCGCTTGTTCTCGCTGATGCCCCACTTTGCGCTGATCCACTTCTTGTCTTCGAGCCGCTGCAGGGCCAGGTAGGGTGACCCAGGTCGGCGATAAAAGCCTCTTCTGACTGGCGTTGGATCGACCGTGCAACGCCCTGGCCATGGTACGTCCCCAGCACAAGCGTCTTCAAAATGAGCAGGACCAACGTCCCTTCCAACAGGGCGATACGATCGTCGGAATGTATTTGGGTAGGCATCCGACACAAATATTTCACCGCCTGGGTCGGATGTCAATCTGAGAGACGAACTTGCTGTCGCCTCAGCACGTTCGCTCTCAGTTGACAGTCAATGAGACAATTCGCTCATTGAGCACAACAGTGAAGGCGCTAGTCAAATATGCCGAGTTGGCCGCTCTCATCTGTTTTGGAGCCGTCCTTGCGTTCTTCGCCATTGTCCTTCACAGGCTCACTGAGCGAAGGTTCGTTGTTCCTCACGTTGTTGATTCTTCTGTCCACGCGCCAGGCCTTCATTTTGTCCGAATCGAAGGGGCGGATGAGATCAACGTGCGGCTGTTCCTCATTCCCCGGCTCAAGCCAACGCTGATAATCGGACCGCTTGATAATGACGGGCATCCGGTCATGACCTGTTTTCTCTACAAGCAGCTCGTTCGGCTCCGTGGTGATGACCGCGAATGTGTCCATTTCCGTTTTGCCATCGGGTGAGCACCAGTGTTGCCAAACTCCACCAAGAGCAAAGGGCTCGTCATTGCGCATCGCGAATATCCACGGCAACTTGGTTTTTGCATCGACCCGCTTCCATTCGATAAAGGAATCGACTGGAATGAGGCAGCGGCAGTGCAGAAAGGCAGAGCGCCACATCCTGCTGTCGAGAAGCGTCTCGCCTTTCGCGTTAATGGTATCGAGCCTGAACTTCTTGGGGTCGGTGACGAACGGCGGCAGGAAGCGCCAAAACATCATCTGCAGGACACGCATACCTCCTGCTTCATCCCAGACAATGACCGGCTGCATGGATTGGGGAGCGGCGTTGTAATCGGGTGCAAATTCCAGAGCCAGCCCATCCACATTGCCCAATTGAAATGCCTCGGCAATCTTCTGCTTATCCGCCCGGCGTTGGTAGCGACCGCACATTGAAATCAGCCTATCTCTTCTTAGGTTTCTGGTCCTTGGGAAGTAGCTGCCGTCATTGCTTGGCTGGCTAAATAGGCTTAATTATTTTCTCTTTAGATGCAGTCAGTTAGGTGATTTTGCACTAAGTTTGTGGCAGATGCCGTTTGACAGTCCCACTCAGGCATAGGCGAATATAAGGCGAAGTAATCTATGCCTTCCGCCTCGACACTTCGCCTCCAAATTGAAACAACGCTCGCGCAGAAGATCCCGTCGGCGCTTACCCCGCCTCCGAAGATGATGCGCCTAGTAGCGGCGACGGGTATTGAGATCCTGGATGACGTGCTTAACGGCGGGCTGCCGGTCGGAGCGATCAGTGAGCTGGTCGGTCCCGAGTGTTCTGGACGGACATCCGTGGCACTTTCATTTCTGGCGCAGGTCACACAGTCGTCAAAGGTCTGCGCTTGGATCGATGCCTCGAACGCCTTTGATCCTCTCTCCGCCGCCGCTTCAGGCGTCGATCTCACCCGGTTGCTTTGGGTTCGCTGCGGCGTGATCCAGCAAAGTATCCGGCGGGCAAGTTGTAACTTCGTTTTGCCGGACAAGTATCTTGTTCCTCCTTCTCAAACGAAAGGCCTGCATGGCGGTGGTTATGGGCAACATCCGCGCAGTGAGGTCAAAGGGCTTTCGGATGCTGTTAGCAGTTTGCTGAGATCAGAGGCAGTAGCTCCGCGGTGTGCGGAGGCGCAGCACCATGTTCGACACACACAGCAGACTTTGAAGGAGAGCCGTCAACCTGCCTTGATGACTGCACTCCGGGCCTCCTCCTCCTCCTTCAGGCCATGGCCTCGGATTGAGCAAGCACTACGGACTGCTGATCTGCTTCTCCAAGGTGGAGGCTTCAGTGCGATTGTGCTCGACATGGGAAGTCTGGCGCCGGAGTTCGTTTCGCGAGTGCCGCTGGCGACCTGGTTCCGTTATCGTGCGGCTGCGGAAAGAACGCAGTCGACTATTTTGCTTCTGACGCAGCATTCGTCTGCAAAGAGCAGCGCCGAACTACTGCTTCGCCTCCAACCGGCGGAAGCGATTTGTCATGAAGTCACTGTTTTTACTGGGATCAAGCCGCGCGTCGAAGTGGCGCGTCGACGGTTCACACAACTTGAAACCAACGTTGTTCCTGTCCGCAAGCCACCACAGAGCATACATGCCGCAAGCTGGGAGAGCCGAACCACATGGGCTGGTCGTTGATGATGAAGCCTGCGGAACTATATGCGTGCCTCTATGCGAAGGAGTTTCCAGCGCAGGCGCTCCTGCGCCTGCGGCCGGACTTGTACAGCAAACCCTGTGTCGTGATGGAAGGCGAAGCACCTTTGCAACAGGTTTGCTCGCTCAACACAAAGGCACGGCTGCTCGGAATCGAACCCGGTATGACGCGGGTGGAGGTCGACACCTTCCCAGAGCCGGTAGTCCTGTCACGCTCTATCGAAGCCGAGACGGCAACCAAGAGCATCCTGTTCGAATGCGCTGGGGCATTCTCACCCCGTATTGAAGACCTGAGCAAAAATACAGCCCTGCTCTGTGGCATCGACATCGCCGGGACCAGGAGCCTGTTCGGCCCACCAGAATTGCTGGCGCGGAGTTTGCTCGAGCGTGTGAAATCTCTTGGCATCTCTGTCCAAATTGCTGTCAGTGGCAACTTCCATACCGCGGCCTGTCTTGCGAAAGGAAGTCCGCAGCGCAATCCCATCCAGGTGAACGCATCGGGAGCCGAGGCCCAAACGCTATCCTCTCTGCCACTCACTGTTCTCGATTTGACAGAGACACAGGCAGAGACGTTTGCTCTATGGGGCATTCACACGCTGGGAATGCTGGCAGCTCTGCCGGAGAAGGAACTGATCTCTCGCATGGGCCAGGAGGGCAAACGCCTTCGCCAACTGGCACGCGGCGAGATGCCGCATCTTTTTCAGCCGATGGAACCAGTCTTCACGCTCGAAGAGCGGATGGAACTCGATGCCCCTGTCGAGCTGTTGGACTCTCTGCTATTCGTTGTTGGCATCATGCTGGATCAACTGATCCTGCGAGCAAGGGCACGCGTTCTGGCTCTAGCCTCTGTGACCATCACATTGAAACTCGATGGTGGTGGCTCTCATGCCCGTACTGTGCGGCCTGCACTCCCTTCCACCGATAAGCAGCTCTGGATTAAACTGCTGCACCTCGACCTCGAAACACATCCGCCTCAAGCGGCCATCCTGGCCGTAGTACTGCACGCCGAGCCGGGTAGCACCAGCAAAGTACAACTCGGCCTCTTCTCTCCACAGCTTCCTGAGGCGATACGGCTGAATGTGACCGTTGCCCGTATCTGTGCCATTGTGGGCGAGGACAATGTCGGTCGCGCGGTGCTCCAAGATACGCATGCGCCTGAGAGCTTTCGCATGGAGCCCTTCACCGTGCCTCCTTCAGACTCTGCAGAGAATGCTTCTCCACGGCCGCGGGCTTCCATGCGGCAGCTTCGTCCGCCAGAGCCGACTTCCGTCACGCTGCAAGACTCTCGACCGGGGATGTTCTTCTTTCGTGAACGACGCTATACGGTAGAGCAGGCTTATGGGCCGTGGCTTACTGAAGGCGACTGGTGGAATCAGACGCTCTGGGGATCGGAGCAATGGGATCTGGTTGCCCGGGCACAGAACGGGGCCATGCTGTGTTGCTGCATGATGCGTGACCTCATGCAGAACCAATGGCAGATGGCGGCCCTCTATGACTGAGCGTTATGTCGAACTGCACGCTGCCAGCGCCTTCAGCTTTCTGGAAGGTGCATCCGATCCCGAAAAACTCATCGAACGAGCCGTCGAGCTGAAGATGCCGGCGATGGCTCTGCTTGATCGCAATGGCGTGTACGGGTCCGCCCGATTTCATACTAATGCCAGGCGGAACGATGTTCGCGCTCATATTGGAGCAGAGGTTTCGGTATCGAGCCTCGGCTCACGCCTCACGCCGCCTGCGTGGATGCCATATCAGCACCTCCCTGAGCCTGCCCGTCTACCCCTGCTCTGCAAATCCCGCGAAGGTTACCAGAATCTTTGTCAGCTCATTACGCAATTCAAAATGCGCGAAACGACGAAGCAGGAGGGCGCAGCCAATTTCGAAGATCTCGAACAGTATGCCTCAGGCCTGATTTGTCTGACGGGTGGCGACGAGGGGCCACTCGCCGCCACCTTGATGCGTGGCGGTGAAGAAGCCGGCCGAGAGACAGTCGAGCGACTGGTTCGCATTTTCGGGCGCAAGAATGTTTATGTCGAGCTCCAACGTCATCGCGAGCGCGAAGAGGAGTGGCGAAACCAGGCTGCCATGCGCATCGCCCGTTCTCTGCAGCTGCCTCTGCTTGCAACGAATGGCGTGCGGTACGCCACTTCGTATGACCGGGAGATTCTGGATCTATTTACTGCTATCCGCAATCACACAGAACTCGACCGTGCTGGCCGTCTTCTGTCTCAGAATAGTGCACGCCATCTTCGTCCTGCACGCGAGATGACGGCATTGTTCCGTGATATTTCCGGAGCAGTGGAGAACACAATCGATCTTTCGTCGCGGCTGCAATTCGAGTTAAGCGATCTAGGTTATGAGTTCCCGCACTATCCAGTGCCAGAAGGCGATACGATGGATACCTTTCTGCGCAAACGCGTCGAAGAAGGCGTGATTCGCCGTTACGGAGCGAAGCGCGATGACGGCTTGCTGGAACGGGCGAAGAAGCAAGTTGAACATGAGCTTGCTCTGATCGCAAAGCTGGGATTTGCCGGATACTTCCTCATCGTCTGGGACATCGTGCAGTTCTGCATGAGCCACGACATCCTGATTCAAGGTCGAGGAAGCGCCGCGAATTCGGCCGTCTGCTATGCGCTTGAAATCACCGCCATCGATCCGGTCGGTATGGAACTGTTGTTTGAGCGCTTCCTCAGCGAAAGCCGCGGTGAATGGCCGGACATTGATCTCGACCTCCCTTCAGAGGAGAAGCGCGAGCGGGCGATTCAATACGTCTATCAACGCTATGGCGAACTCGGCGCGGCCATGACAGCCAATGTCATTACTTACCGAGGCAAATCGGCTGCACGGGAGGTAGGCAAAGCTCTTGGTTTCGATCAGGAATCGCTGCAGCGGTTATCCACCTTAGTGAGCCACTTCGAATGGCGTGGGCCGACTGACACGATGGCGCACTCGTTTCAGAATGCGGGTTTTGATCTGAAGCATCCACGTATCGCCAAGTACCTCGAACTCTGTATGCGCATTCAGGATTTGCCGCGTCATCTCGGACAGCACTCCGGTGGCATGGTGATCTGCCAGGGTCAATTGGACTGCGTTGTTCCGCTGGAACGGGCTTCGATGCCGAATCGCACTGTTGTCCAGTGGGATAAGGAGGACTGCGCCGATCTCGGAATTATCAAAGTAGATCTTCTCGGACTCGGAATGATGGCTGTTCTCAAGGATTGTCTGGAGCTAATTCCGCAGCACTACGGCGACAGAGTCGATCTGGCTCAGTTGCCGGAAGACGACGAAGTTTACCGCACATTGCAGCGTGCCGACACGGTCGGCATGTTCCAGGTCGAGAGCCGTGCACAGATGGCGTCGCTTCCGCGGAATCATCCGGTGAAGTTCTATGACTTGGTCGTGCAGGTTGCCATCATTCGACCGGGACCGATTGTTGGCAAGATGATGCACCCATACATGCGCCGTCGGCAGAACAAGGAAGAGATTACCTATCCTCATCCCTCGCTGGAGCCGGTGTTGAAGCGAACGCTGGGCGTGCCGCTCTTTCAGGAACAACTACTCCGTATGGCCATGACGGTTGCGAACTTCACCGGTGCAGAGGCCGAGGAGCTTCGCCGCGCTGTCGGAATGCGGCGCTCCTGGGAACGGATGAAGAATCTCGAAGGTAAGCTGCAGGCCGGGATGACGGCCAATGGCATCGATGCCGCAATTCAAGAGAACATCATCCAGAACATCAGCTCGTTCGCGCTGTACGGCTTCCCGGAATCACACGCCGCCAGCTTCGCTCTGATTGCGTATGCATCGGCCTACTTCAAAGTGAAATACCTGGCAGCCTTTACCTGCGCCATTCTGAACAATCAGCCGATGGGGTTTTATATGCCTGCCGTTTTGGTCAAGGACGCACAGAGACACGGATTGCGAGTGAAGCCGATGGACATTCAGGTCTCAGAATGGGCCTGCACGATTGAGCATGAGACGGATAGAAGCTTGTCTCTGCGCCTTGGTCTCGGCTACGCGAAAGGGCTGCGTAAGCGATCCGCCGAAGCGATTGTGAACTCGTGCCGAGAATACGGCTCGTTTCAGACGGCTGAGGATCTGGTCGCGCGGGTGCCGTCGCTCAATCGCAAGGAGTTGACTTTGTTAGCGCGCATCGGAGCGCTGAACAATCTCGACGGAGTCGTGCATCGCCGCGATGCGCTGTGGCAGGTCGAACGTGCGGGCAAACTGGAAGGGCCGCTGCTCCGACAAAATAGCCTGCTTTTGCAAGAGGACTTCGGAAGCTTGCCATTGCGGCAGATGAGCACGGAAGAACGTCTGATAGCGGATTACGCCGGCACGGGGCTAACGACTGGGAAGCATCCCATGGCTTATCGACGTGAGGAGTTGCGACAGAAGAGGATTCTTTCAGCAGAAGAGCTGCAGAATCGCAGGGATGGTGAATTTGTACGGACAGCAGGATGTGTTATCGCACGGCAGCGGCCCGGCACGGCCAAGGGATTCATCTTTCTGTCGATGGAAGACGAGACTGGCATCGCCAATATCATCGTGACGCCCGATCTATATGAGAGAGAACGCCTGGTCGTGACGCGCAGCAAGTTCATCCTCGCCGAAGGTCTTTTGCAGAATCAGGACGGCGTGATGCACGTGAAAGCATCCCGACTACATCCTCTCACTGACCAAACCCTGGAGGTCCGTTCGCATGACTTCCACTAATAGAGATACACAAGTAGGCGGCTATCGGCGCGAAGTGGACTATCAGAAACTTGGACCCGCCCTGCTGATCGCCTCCAGCCTGATACTTGCGATACGGACCGCTCGATGGACTCCCACACATAACGACGGCCTTTCGCACGTGGACTGGGACAAGGAGGTGGAACACAGTGTGCGTGTTGCAAAGATCGTTCTGTCGCATCTGACCAGTCGTTGCGCAGAGCTCTTTCAGACGAAGGAGGTTCCTTGGTATGTCGCGACGGACGAGGAGGTACCGAAATAGCTGCATGTGCCGCCCAGACACGGGCGACAACTGGCCTTGGAACGCACCAGCGACCTCTGCCGTGACAGCAAAAAGGAAACGCGCAACTAACAGAAAACAGGGGGCAACGGACGACACCTTTAGCGCCCTGAGGAACCCATAGGAAGTCTATTGCACCTTAACAACCCACGACCTCTGTCCAGACGACCTCTGCTTTTACCCAGATTGTGTAGCCGGCAATCCGACATCAAACCATGTGACTTTCACCCGATGTCATGTCCCGTTAATGGGGGTTTTCATTTGCCGCTAACACACCGCAGAGTCCTAAAATCTCTTCTTCCTAAGAAGCAGTAAGATACCAACGCATGCAACCACTCTCAGGAGAAGATGCGGAGCCGGCTCCAAGCCTGCTGGATCGGAGCTTTGAGCACGCAGAACGTGACCGGCGCGCCTTGCTCCAGGCCCTGCACGCCGTACGGGACCGTCAGGTGCCCCACGAGAGTTGCGGATGAGCACATCCAGGCGACGTCCGTCGGCTGGTAGTCGATCATCAGCGCGTTCGTCGCCGCCAGATCGCTAGGAAGCCAGTACCAGTCGCTCAGTTGAGGGCTGACGATCGCGGGGAGCGATCTCTTATCTCCGTAGATCTGTAGCGTCCCTGGAACACCGTAATAGGCCGAGATGATGATCGTTCCCGTTCGCTCCGAGCCGGGGAGATTGCTGTACATCGACTCGACTTCGTGGGCGATGTCCTCCCACCCCACGCTGTCGGCGAAAAGCTCATTCTTGGCGTCGAGGCCGAGCGAGTGAATCCGGTCCGGCGGCGTGATGGGAAGCGTCAGTTGAGCAAACGTGAGCAACTGGAGAGCGCAGGCAACCACGACTGCGATCTGGAAACCGATGCGCAACCTCGGCCGCTTGACGCGGGCGATTGCCATAAGCCCCTGAGCAAGGGCGATCGGCACCGTACCCACCGCGTAGTAGGACTTACCCACGAACATGAAAAGAAGGAGAGGAAGAAGGCATGCGATCCCAATGGGCCGCAGGGCAGCATTGCGAAACAGTGACACCAATCCCGCCATCCAGAGCGGAATCAAGAAGAAGAGATAGACCACGATCAGGACCAAGTTGGCGATAAAGCCGCCGCCGGAGCGTTGGTGGTTGATGATGTAGACAAGCGAAGGGAAACCCTTCGCAACCTGCCACGTAAGGTTCGGCGTGCAAATGAGCAACGCGATGCCGGCCGCGATCCACGGATACCGCGTCCGCAGGTCCGAGCGCAGCGCGGGAGTAAGCACGATGGCGAGCCCGATGGCAGCAACCAGACCCACGATCGTGTACTTGACCTGGAGGCCGATGCCGAGCGAGAGGCCGAGGTAGATCCAGTGCCTGGGCCGGTGCTCCTGGACCAGGCACAGAAACCAGTAGAACGCGACCATCCAGGTCGCCTCATCGAACGTCACGGTCTGATAGACCCAGTTCGCGCCGAGGAAGTAGGGCGCCGTGACGGCGATCAATAATGCGAGCCCCTGCAGGCGGAGAGAGCCGCCAAGGCGCCGCACGTACGCGCCTGAGAGAGCAACCATGAACGCGCCGAGCAAGGTCGGGAGCAGGCGGAGGCCCCATGGCGTGGCTCCGACGAGATCGGTTTCCATACGCGCGAGCAATGGGACTATCGGCGGAAAGTCGACATATCCGAACGCCGGGTGCCGGCCGGAATCGATGTAGTAGAGCTCGTCGGTGTGGAAACCGAGGGTGCCGTTGGTGGCGAGATGCACGACGAGGACGATCACCGCCGCGCCTCCGAAGAGAAGCAGGGCCGCAATAGGCCGCGGATCTTGGGCGCAGGCGTCTTTCACCCAGAATCTCCCTTTGATTTCAAAAACGGCTGATTTCTACGCCTGGCTCTCTGGCCCCAGCTCCTCCATAATGCGAATTTGTGGAAGCGCACGGCTCCTTGAGAAATCTGGAGAGTGTAGGCAGCCTCTTTCACCCAGCGGCCCTCGGAGGGCGGCACAAATCATCGTGTGGTCGTCAGCCAGCAAATGCTAGTGCGTTTCATATCATCCCGGTGGTACTTACAGTGTCCTCAACCGTTCTGTCGGAGGATCTTTCATTCTCAGGAGCCACAGGAATGACTGCCAGGACGCTTGTGCCCGTCCCGGGCTTTGATTCAACGCAAAGACTTCCGTGTACCAGATGCACTCGTTCCTGCATACTCACAAGTCCCAATCCGCTGCCCTTCTTGGCCTGTTCTACGTTAAAGCCCGTACCCTCGTCCTTCACGATAAGGTGAATCTCATCTACCGTTGCAGTCAATTCCACTCGAAACTCGCTTACCTCGCTGTACTTTACAGCATTATGCAACGCTTCCTGCGTCACTCGAAACAGACAGAGGGAAATGTCTTTAGGCAGCTCACGGGGTACATTGTTTTCCGTGAACTCGATGTTGACTTCGTGTTGCCTCGAAAACTCTTGGCAGAATCCCCGAATAGCGGATGCGGCGCCTAGATAGTCGAGTTTCGACGAGTGCAGCTGATGCGACAGGGATTGAACGTCACCCGCAATCTCAGAGCAATGGCTCCGAATTTCGTCCATGTTCTTCTTCGCTGCCTCGGGCGACTGGCGCGAAACTCGATCCGCCTGCTCAAGTTCCATGGACAAGAGCGCCAGCCTCTGACAAATGTCGTCGTGCAGTTCTCTCGCAATCCGGCTGCGTTCCTTCTCCTGCGCCTCGATCAATTGACCACTCACCTTCTCCAAGGCTTGCTGCGCAAGTTTTTGGTCGGTGACATCGATCGCCGAGCCGATAAATCCGGCAAAGGATCCATCCCCATTCACTCTTGGGGATGCAACATCCAACATCCATCGGTACACTCCATCGCTGCGGCGAAGGCGGTATTCCCTTGAAAACGGCTGGCGCGCCTTCAAGGCCTGCGCGACAGTATCCAATACATTCTTCAGATCGTCCGGGTGGATGTAGGCGGCCCAACTGTCGCCGTACCCCGCGTCGGGATCCGGGCCAGTAAACGCAGTTCGCCGCTCATTCAGATACGTGATCCTGCCTCGCGGATCACACATCCACACCAGCGACGGCGTAGTATCCGCCATTACTCTGAAACGCTTTTCGCTCTCGCGAAGGACGGCTTCTGCCTTGCGCTTCCGCGCTCGCTGCCACAGCAAGCCGATGATCAGCAGGGCCTGAGCAAGAATCAGTAGGATGGCAGGAATGATGTATCTCCAGTCGCGCTCCCACATGGTAGGCTGCCGATACAAAACCACGCTCCCCGGCGGCAGCGCAGACTCTGGGATATGCCACTTTTGGAGCTGCCGCCAGTCCACCCGCGCTTGCAGCTTGGAGTCACGCACAACGGGGATGTCGGCCGGCCGCTCACCAACCAGCACCCGCCCCGCCAATTGCATGGCCAGCGCAATGTGTTGATACGCGGCTGTTTCAACTCCCCCAATTCCCCCATGACTCAAACAAAGTGTAGGGAAGATGCAATAGGTGGGCAGTCGCTGCCCAACCCATGCAACGATGTCATAATCTCCCATTGCCGGACGCACCGAATCGAGTGGGGCACGCTGAAACAAAACCACTGTCTGGAGCGGGAGGGCGGCCACCCTATCTAACAGCTGGCTCGTTGAAAGCGCAACCAGATCCACTTCTTTCAGGTCACTGTGATCGCGAAGCAATGCGTCATGCACGACTCCCAACCAATAATCCTCAAATTCCGACCGGTTTGTGATGACGGCGACTGTGCTGGTATTCGGATGAAGATGGAGCGCGAGGTTGATTGTGCCCCGAACATCTACGGTTTCGGTCACGCCCGTCACGCCCGGCCAGATCTTTTGCCCGGCTATTCTTCGGGCATCGACGCCAAAGAAGACAATGGGCACGTTCGGAAACAAATCGTCCCGATGTGTTACAGCGAATTGCAGCGCCGGATATGATTCCGCAAGCAGGAGATCCAACTTCTGGTGCGTGCCATATGTATTTTGAAGGTTTTCTACTATGGCCTTCTCGTATCCCGGATTGGCGAAATGCCGGCTTTCCAGGTACTCGACATAAAAGTTAACTGGCCATTGAACACGAGCCCGCAACGACGATTCAAGAAGGTCTGGGGGACTGGTTACGCTGCGTTCGGAGAAGCTGTACAAAATCAGCACGTTCCTGGTATTCGACTGTGCCACAGCAGATAAGCCGCCAACGATAAGCAGCAGAGCGCCCGCGGTCGCACGCAAAACACGACTTAAGAATTCCGGAGGGGCAAACCTGCAGGTGCAATGCTGCTGCTGAGGCTGAATCTGAACCTTTCCCATCAGATTCCTCGGTAATACAACCAAACACTTATACTGAGCTGCCGCGATATCCACGGGATTGTCGGCACAACTTCGAGACGGAACATCAATCACGCCGCGGCAGTTCGAAAAACGAAATGAAGTGCAAGGCGGAGCCGAGCGAGCCCGTCAGGCTGCCGCGAACAGCCTGATTGTAGCGCGCCAAAGCGCAGATTGTTAATGATTCCTTATCTGCTGCGGCAAACATCCCTCGAGACAATGGGCGCTACAGCCTAGAAAACCAGCTTCACCGCCAATTGTCCCACTCGAGGATTTACGGATGTGCTGGTGATGACCCCGAAGGACGACGATCCATAGCTAGCGTTCGGATTGGAAAACTGCGGGTGATTCAGCGCATTGAAGAATTCCCCGCGGAGCTGAAGGCTGCTGCCTTCCTTGGGCCATCGAATCGGCACGACGCGCATTACTCCAATGTCGATGTTGAATTGCCCCGGACCATCTATGATTCCCGTCGAACTGTCTCCGAAGTTGGTTCCGATGTCGTCGGCTCCGATGACAGGAGGCATCGTAAAGCACGGCGTATTGAAATATTTCTCAAGCTTGCCTCTCACGGATCCTGATGTAACCAGATTTGCTTTGCCACATCCGGGTGCCAGCTGTGCCCGATCATCGGAGATTCCGAAGACATTGCTCGAGTTGTTGTACAGGATTGTGAGCGCGGTCCCGGATTGCAGCGTAAGTACCCCGGATGCGGACCAGCCGCCGAACAGGGCGTTTGAGAGCCTCTCCGGTGGCTTCGGAAATGAATAGACTCCGCTCAGCACGAAACGATGGGTTCGATCGAAGCTCGCCCGGCCCCAACGTTGCGCCGGGGAATTTTGATTCCCCTTGGTAAGGGTGTTTCCTGCTGAACTCCCATTAACGCTGGCGCCGTCAGTGTCCAGCACCTTGGAGAAAGTATATGAGGCCAGCGTCTGCAGCCCCTTGCTAAACCGCTTGGTCAAACTGGCCTCGAGGCCGTTGTATGAAGACGTCCCCTCAGATTCGACCGAGGTCATCGACTCCGGCGCAACTCCCTGAACGGGAACTCGCAGGCCGATATTGGCAACAGTATTCGAGACCGCTCCACGAATTGGGCTCGCTGGCGAAGCCGAGAGCGCCTGGTTTGGAGTACGCAACCTTAGCAGGTGCCAGCCTCCTGTTCCTACATACCCCACCTCCACCATCCAGTCTTTGGCAACTTCGATCTGAGTATTCACACTGTACTGCTGAATCAGTGCGGGACGGTAATCCGGTGAAACGGTGGCGATAGAGACGTTGCTGCCCGGTGAATATGCCGGAAAGTACGGAAAGAAACTTGGAGTTGGAAACGGCTGCGGAAAAGGATTACTCAATGTCGCGGAGGCATTGCCCTGACCGAAATTCTGGTGCCCGTAGGAAAAAGGCGCTGCGAAAACGCTTTGAAAAAAAGTTTGTCCAGCCGGGCGTGAGAAATAAATGCCGTATCCTCCGCGGATAACGACCCTGGATCCCCAGATCAAAGGTTGCCATGCGAATCCGAGTCGTGGAGCCAACCCGTTCTGGCCGTCCGCATAGGTTGCCGAATCGTTGCCGGCCCGGAAGACGCCGGGTGGCACTGCGTCGGGATAATTCGCTGCAACGATATACCCAGCTAGGCTTCCTGTGGGCGGAGGGTTCGGATCGACGCGACTAACGTCAAACGTTGCGTTGCGGCCGAGAGCGTCATTGAACTGACCGATCCTTTCGTATCGCAGCCCAAAATCGAGCATGAGTGAGCTGGTCGCCTGGAAGTGGTCTCCTATAAAGAGCGATCCGTCCCAGCCGCGGTATTCGCGGTCTAGCAATCCATAATCGTCGATGGACGCATAGATATTACTGAATAAATTTGTTCCATTCTGCTGCGCGTTCAAACCAAGCAGAAAATCCGGCCAGCTAAGAAACTCGACGAGCGACCCAAGCCCGATGATATTCACATCGTCAAGAATCCGAGACAGAGACCCCCCTACCTCGATCAGATGTTGATCGTGCGACCAAGTGAGGTTGTCGGAAAGATAGAAGCGTTTTTGATTGAAGGTGCGCGGAAATGCGGTCGCCAGATTGAT
>JBAVYX010000255.1:0-2786 GCA_049588475.1 Silvibacterium sp.
ACCTCATCCGGCTACCGAAACTGATAGCTCAACCACCTGCAAGGCTCAGGGAACACTGCGCCTGAACAAAGGGTGCAAGCCTCGGGGATGATTCCTGAGGCTCGCGAACCCCTATAAACACCAGCCATAACCGCATTTCAAACAGATCTCGAACGGGAAGAAACAAAAATCGCCAGGAAACACGCCGCAATCAGGCGAATTTCAACGAGTTCCTAGGCGGCGGACCATGCCAGTAACAACGGCACAAACTTCCGGATAGCCGACAACACTCCCAGAACTACGCTGTAGACTGGTCGTGGCATTCCTTAAGCTATGAATTTACGAGTCTTGCTTTTGTTGCCTCTCGCGTTTTTTGCTGTTGCAATGCCGTGCCCTGCCCAAACCGGTACAGTGACTTTTTATTCAATTGCGCTTTCAGCCAAACAGGAGATTAGAGATGCCGTCATGCCAGTCGGCACGGCTCCCTATACCGGTTGGCTTTTCGATGGCGACCAGAGAATGGCCCATGCTCAACGTGGGCGCTTTATGACCTTCCAGCTCGCGGCGGGGGAACACCAATTTACTGTCCCTTATCACTCCAACGGCCTCGGAAAGACCACATTGCATCTGAAAATCGAGGACGGCGATCATTATTGCATCCGCCTCAGCGCAAAGTATTTGAGTGGTTCGCCTTTTCTCCCCGTTGTTGCCCTCCTTGACAGCCAGATCGATCTGGTGACCTGCCAGCAAGCTCTGAAGGAGGCCGGGAGCTATAAACCAATCGAAGTCAAACGGGTCGATCCCGCCGTTCGCAAGGAACTGGAGAGTTCCTTGAGCTTCCCAAATGACAATTGAAGACTGCTGTCAGAAGGTTCTTGCCGAATAATCGGCTAACCGAAAGAACAGGGCGTAAACTTCCGTATTTCCGACTAACCGACACAGTATCCGTTCAATGACGTTGTGCAGCATAGGCACCAATCATCGCGACCAACAATACGAGCTGGCCGACGACAAAGATGGCCGGTCCAGCGAGCAAACCTGCTGCAATGGTGAGCAATGTCCACTGCCCCGCCTGCCGCCCTGCACCCTCGGCTGCGACTCGGGTTAACAGCGCGAAACCGAATCCAAACATGGCAGCGCCGAACAAGCTCAACCCAAGATGCCAGTCCACCATTGTTTCGCTCATTCGAATCCAGCGGAGCGTATAAGAGAAGGCAAATACCGCGAATAACCCTGCCAGCCCATAGCATGGTACCTCACAACCGATGATGTATCCCGTATGAGAGCCGGGCCAGATCACCGACATGTGCTGAGGTTTTTTGACAAGGTTCGACAGGACTAAGCCGACGATGAGAAGAGTAACTGATGCAGCAGCAAACAAATTCGCGGCACGTACCATTACCTCTGGTCCTTTCGAGAGCAGCGTAACACCGCCGCTCCGGGAATGTCACCGGATAAACGGAACAGCCGAGCGTAACTTCTGTGTGACCGGCATTCCGGAACCTTCGGGGGAGCCGGGGCGAAATGTCCGGATAGCCGAAGAATCGGAAGTTAGAAACTTCGGCTACACAGACACGCCGCTGGCAGAACCACGTTTCAGCAGCAATATGGTGATATCGTCCTCATTGAATTTCGGGTCTACAAGTGATTTGAGATTTCCCATCGTTCGTTCCGCGCTCTCCGCGAAAGCATCGCGCAAACGATTTTCTGGATGCTCCCCCTGAATCGAGTCGGTCAAGCCATCGGTGAATATGAGGAGGATACTACCTCGACTCATAACAGCTGTACGAGTTTCGTATTCTGCATCTGCAAACAATCCGAGCGGCGGGCCAGTGGCTTCCAGAAATGTCGTTGATCCGGACGAGAACAGAATCGGGGCGTTGTGACCGGCATTCACGTAGGTTAATTGTCCCGAGTCGAGGCTGAGCACAACGAAGACGGCGGTGGCAAACCGGTCACTCGGGGTGTAGCGGCTGAGGTGCTTGTTAATCTGTTTGGCCATGGCCAGCGGGGTCGATTCCACACTTACGATGCTCCTGACCAGAGCCTGTATGTTTGCCGCGAGCAGAGCGGCTGAAATCCCCTTTCCAGACACATCGGCTAGCGCGAAGAGTATTCGCCCGGCGGGAAGCTCGATCACATCAAAGTAGTCGCCACCCACCTCGCGTAACGGTTTGTAATACGCCTCCAGTTCGTAGCCCGGCAATTCTTCCAGTCCCACAGGCTGGAGCGTCTGCTGGATCTGTCGTGCAGCTATCTGGTCAGTTTCCAGCTGTGTCTTGCGCACAAATTCCGACGACAGCATTCCCCTCTGGATGTAGTAGCCGGTGTAATACAGCAGGAATACAAACACATAGCTGACCGGCCGTCTGGGTAGAAGCAGAAAATACGCATAGAGCGGCTTTGGCAGCATGAAGGCCCACATCAGAGTGAAGTAGAAGGCGTATCCCTGAAGAACGATGCCGGCATACGTGATGATGCGTTTGGACTGGGGCATTTCGCGGGTCCAGTCATAAAAGGCGTACTGCAGCGCGCGGCGAACTGGGCCGACAGATTTGTCGAGCTTTAATCTCTTGCCGCGAAACAGCATTTGCTGGAGTCTAGCAAGAAGTAGTCGTGCTGGCGAAAGGATGGCAGCCACGATAAATGTGGTCCGCTTTGTTGATTTGGCGATCGTGCCCGAGTGACCGCTAGCCAAGATCGGAAGCGTCTCGCGCACGATGCCTAAGGAAGCGACGGTGCTTCTGCGAGGCGCTTTCGATTTGGGGGTGAGAAGGAAGCCGCAGGCGTTTGCCGCGGACGCGGTG
>JBAVYX010000256.1:0-2087 GCA_049588475.1 Silvibacterium sp.
GGTCAGGTCCTGCGTGCTGCCATCCGTGTAAACTCCCTTCGCCGTGAACTGCGCCGTAGTTCCCAGCGGGATTGTGGCGTGATTTTCGCTCACCGCGATGGAAGCCAGCCCCGCCGGAGATACCGTCAACGCACCCATACCGCTGACGGATCCTGATCTCGCGCTCACCGTCGCTGCGCCGACCTCTTTTCCCGTAGCCAGGCCGGAACTGCTGATGCTCACGATTCCAGAAGGTGAACTGCTCCAGCTCACGGAGTTGGTCAGGTCCTGCGTGCTGCCATCCGTGTAAACTCCCTTCGCCGTGAACTGCGCCGTAGTTCCCTGCGGGATTGTGGCGTGATTTTCGCTCACCGCGATGGAAACAAGCCCCGCCGGAGATACCGTTAACGGAGTGGACGCATTCACCGAATCCAGAGTTGCTGTAATCGCCGAGGTGCCAACCGATCGGGAAACCGCCAGCCCTGAGGAACTGATAATTGCAACACCTGGCTGCGAACTCGCCCAGGTCACAAGACTCGTCAGGTCTTGGGTGCTCTTATCGGTAAAGGTACCAGTAGCAGTCAGTTGCATGTTGCCGCCCAGCACTATGGAAACATTCGACGGACTCACTACCATCGACACCACGGCAGCTTTCGAAATCAAAAGGACCGATGAGCTATTATGTCCTTCGATGGCCGCGGTCACACTGGCTATTCCCGTAGAAACGGATGTTGCAAGCCCCGATGAGTCCACACTCGCTATATCCGGGTTATTGACACTCCACCCAACCGACTGGGTCAAGTCTTTGCTGCTGCCGTTGCTAAACCTTCCTGTAGCCTTAAATTGGGCTGTCTGCCCAAGGGCAATGCTTGAAGTCCCTGGCGCGACAACCAGCGCGGTGAGATGCGAGGCTCCGCCACCAGTCATCGGCGGGGTTCCGCATGCAACTAACGACAGGATGGACAGAGTTGCAGCAGTTGTGGCGACCCTCTTCACAACAGCGAATATTTTCTCGCCATGATTCAGCATTGTGACTGTGAAGCTCCCTTCACCGTGACTAACCCTGATGGACTAATCACGCCTCCGCAGCAGACCGCATCAGATTGGCAATTGGCAATTCTCTAAGAGGTTTAGGCTGGAGTCAGTAGCAGGTATGTGTTAGTGGGGACGAAGTACTCCACAAGGACTAGTCTTAACGCCATGGGAACTTTCGGCAGACTAACCTATCGCCTAAGTCCGCCTGACAAAACGTGGTTCGCAGGTCTCATATGGTGAAGCCGCTCACGTTTCTATTAGAGAAGAAACTCAAGACCGGAAAGATAACCTTCGGGCTGCATGTTTTGCTTTTTCGTCCAGCGAACCTGCATAAGCGTAGCGATCTTCAACGGCACGTCGCCCATCGTGATCTCACAACGCAGCACGGAGAATTTCTCAATAGGACGCCCGGTAATAAGGCAGACGCCGCCGGCACTAATATTTTGAATGCGGCCGCGAATAGCAGGAGTTTTCAGCTTCCGGCTGGACCCAAGCTCGGGGAGAGGCTGGACCGTCAATTCAAGGCTCTGGGGGAACCGCGGGTCATGACGGCGATCGCTTTGGGTTGCGAGTTTCACGCAAGGCGATCATTACGCAACTATTATCGCCACGTAAATTCCTCAGATGGATTAGTTCGACTCAACGCCTCCCCTTAGGCAAGAGGTCCGACAATCTTGCCTATGATGCCGGACCGGGTAGAGACGTCCATCTTTACCATCACGAGACGCAGAAATGCTTTAACGGTGTTGGGGCTGATGTGCATTCGATTCGCTATCTCCTTGCTTGTCAGCCCCTCGAGAAGCAGAGATACTGTCTCGCTCTCGCGTTCAGTCAAATCGAACTGATGTGTCAATTCACCCAAAGCATCGGCACTCGACGTATGGCGCTCCAGTATCAACGCCACCGAGAATGCCGACTTCGCCGCGATACTGCAGTCGAGTCGAAAAGCGCGACAAATATATCGCCGCGCCCCCGATCGATACTCGCGTACAAAATCCAGGCTGTGCTTACCCTGACGAGTCAACAGGCTGGAACGAATCTTGTCGTCAAGGAAGACGTTAGCTTGCTTGATC
>JBAVYX010000257.1:0-3258 GCA_049588475.1 Silvibacterium sp.
CCCGTGCGCCACTTTACTCATGGATTGCTCCACTTTCTCGTTCGACTTGCATGTGTTAGGCACGCCGCCAGCGTTGATTCTGAGCCAGGATCAAACTCTCGTTTGAAACCTGATGGTTACAACCAGACGACGGAGGTCGCTGGAGTAACCGCCCTTACAGCGCTCGAAAGGCTGCAAGGGACTAACATTGTGAGAATGATCAAACCAAGATCTTCTTCCATTCTCACGACTGGCATGTTCAACCTGATTGTCAAAGATCCACGCCGGTAACCGCCTAAGCGGGCCGCTTGGATCGGGAATCGCAGCATAGCCGCGGCCCTCGAACTTGTTGCGCTGCATTTTTGCGCGAACTTTTCAAGACTATCGAAATTCGCGGGGTAGGTCAAGGAAAAATCTAAATATTTTCTCGCACTCCCTTGCAACACCAAACTTTGAAAGATCGCTCTTCGCGCAGCCATTTGCTGCCGAAGGCAGGCTTTATGCCTGCATACAAACATGAGGAGTCAAGCTCCTCCACTTGCAATGGATTGTTCGCTCAAATGAGGCGCCCTGCGCCTGTCGAACACCCGGCTCGCTTAAACTAAGGCAGACTCAAGAGCCCGCACAGCGAAACCAATTTGCAACTGCTTCTCTTCCGTAACTTTTCTAATGTAACACGCCGGCATCGCTCTTGCAACCGATCTGAAATACTTTCTACCGCGCCGCGTCTGATCGAAACCATTTTCGCGGCAACAGTTTGAATACTATCATTTCCATTCCGCCTGGCAAGTGTTGAAAACAGGCTGAATCTGTTGAAAAAGCTATACGACCACACCAATCCGCTCGCCCACACAACAACTCTTGAGAACCCCCATTTTCTCCCCTATTATTCCTGCACCGTCGCTTCGCCAGCTCAGGAGCCTCCTGTGAAGAAACACCTTGTCCCAATCTTTCTCCTCGCCCTCGTCAACCTCTCCGTCTCTGCCCAGACAGGCGCTCCGCAAAACGCAGTTATCAAGCCGGGTGACAATCTCGAGCTTGAGAATATCCCGCCGATCCCCTCCTCGATCGCCGAACAGACCGCGCGCTATGGTGATTCGCGCTCTGCCGCGCTCCTCAGCTGGAACCCCATCAAGCGCGAGATGCTTATTGCCACAAGATTCGCCGACACCCGCCAGGTTCATGTTGTCAAGATGCCGGGCGGCGCACGCCAGCAGCTAACCTTCTTCCCCGATCGCGTTCTCGGAGCCGCCTTCGAGCCCGTCACCGGTAACTCCTTTGTTTTTGCCAAGGACATCGGCGGGGGCGAGTGGTACCAGCTTTACCGTTATGACATGGCCAGTGGCGACATCACCCTCCTGACCGACGGCAAATCGCGCAACAGCGATTCACTGTTTGAACACAAAGGCGGCCGCATTGCCTACACTTCCACCCGCCGCAACGGGCAGGACACCGATCTCTACACCATGGACATCCACCAGCCGAAGACCGACCACATGCTCGTCCAGCTCAAGGGCGGTGGGTGGGGCCCAACCGACTGGTCTCCTGATGGCAGCCACCTGCTGCTTCTCGAAGAGCTTTCCATTAACCAGAGCAATCTCTATCTCGTCGACAGCGCGACCGGAGACAAGAAACAGATCACGCCTCCGCAGCAGACTGGCGCCCAGATCTTCTATGGTCCCGCAGTCTTCAGCAAAGACGGAAAAGGCATCTACCTCACCACCGACCGCGATTCCAACTTCCAGCGCCTCGCCTACCTTGACCTCGCCACCATGACGCCGCGCTATCTCACGACCAGCATCCCGTGGGACGTCGAAGAATTCGCCCTGAGCGAAGACGGCAAGAACATCGCCTTCATTACAAATGAAAATGGCCTGAGCAAGCTCTACATTCTTGAAACCGGCAACAACTACGAATACCATCCCGTCGAGAACCTGCCCGCCGGCGTCATCGGCGGTCTGAACTTCCATCCCAACAACGAGGACGTGGGCTTTTCGCTCACCTCAGCCAAATCCCCGCTTGACGTCTACTCAGTGAACGTCAAGAGCGGCAAAATCGACCGCTGGACCGAGAGCGAAACCGGCGGCCTCAACACAGCCAGCTTCCGCGACCCCGAGCTCATCAGCTGGAAGAGCTTCGACGGTCGAACCATGACCGGCTTTCTTTACAAGCCCGACCCTGTCAGGTTTCCAGGCAAACGTCCAGTCATCGTCGACATCCATGGCGGCCCGGAGGGCCAGTCTCGTCCAGCCTTCATGGGACGCGATAACTACATCCTTAACGAATTGGGCGTCGCCATCATGGAGCCCAATGTGCGCGGGTCTACCGGCTATGGCAAAGAATTCACCAAGCTCGACAACGGCTTCCACCGCGACGACACCTATAAGGACATTGGCACTCTGCTCGACTGGATAGCCACACAAAACGATCTCGATAATGGCCGCATCATGATCATGGGCGGCAGCTACGGCGGACACATGACCTGGGCGATCGCCGCCTTCTACAACGATAAGATCTGCTGCGCCCTGCCCATCGTAGGTATGTCGAACCTGGTCACCTTCCTCGAGCATACCGAGGCCTACCGCCGCGATCTACGCCGCGTCGAATATGGAGACGAGCGCGATCCCGCTATGCGCGCCTATCTCGAAAAGATCGCGCCCATGAATCACCTCGACTCCATGCACAAACCCATCTTCGCGGTCGTCGGCAAAAACGACCCGCGCGTCCCCTGGACCGAATCACGCCAAATCCTCGACAAGCTCAATGCGCAGGGGACACCCACCTGGTTCCTCATGGCCAACGATGAAGGCCACGGCTACGCCAAGAAAAGGAACCAGGACTTTCTCTTCGATGCAGAAGTCATGTTCATCCAGAAATACCTGCTAGGCCAGAACTAGGGCCGAAGAGATTTCCGCTGTGCAGGCCCACGTTCAGCGCCTTTCGCATTAACAGCATGCCGTTCAGAATGGCGTTCAGAACCTTGCAATCGTGAGCGTTCGACACAGGTGGGCGACACAGGTGGGCAATCTTTCCCATGAAGTTTCGAATGAGAAAGCTTTCATTCGCCGAGAGCATGACAGGACGGAGTATAAGCCTTTTTATCGCCTGAGATTCCAATTGTTCTTCATTACCTCGATTGGACTATCCGTTAACCCTAGCTGCCCGTGGTGCAACTAGCTGATTTTCTGCAAGACGGTCGGCGGACCCTGGTGCGCGATGGTACGACGTATTTCGCAACCGACGCGGCGACACGGCTTCTACAAGAGTGGTTTTGACCAT